>NZ_FOXR01000031.1:0-27692 GCF_900115765.1 Caldicoprobacter faecalis
AATTATCTCTGTAATATTTTTTAAAACCCATAGTTGACATTTTTACTGAATAAAATTATCCTTTTTGAGGTGACATTTTCACAGACTATTGACATAGATGATTTGATTTAGATAATTTGATTTAGCCATAAAGTAGCAAGCGTTATGATGATATTTTGAATATACAAATGCTATACAACACTGCATTTGATCCATCAAGGAACTTTAAATGAACCATATATTTTACATTTTAAAAAAGTTCCGCCATTCATCTCCGATTAAAATCGAAGGATGAATGGCGGTTTGAGTTATTGTCTGAAAACCGGCTGGATATCCGTGAGCAAACCAAAGGTTCAAAAAAGTTTAACCGGATAATGTCCAGCTGGAACTTCTGGGAGCTGGCCTCATTTATCGAATACAAAGCTGCCCTTGATGGAGTGCTTGTAATTTATGTTGAGTCCAAGGAGACTTCAAAAAATCACAATTCATTAATGAAAAGATGTCACGCCTCAATTATGAAAGTGATGGATGCCGTTTAGCGTGCAGCTGCACACCAAAGTCTTCTGTTAATCTTCTTGTCCGTCAACCCGATAAGTTATACCGTTAACAGTGATAGCAACTACCTGGCTCAAGTCAAGCTCCCACCGACTAAACCTCCAGTTACGATAGAATTTGCCGGTACTGGTGTCATAATTGCGTATTACGCTGATGGGATGACGCTGGTAAAAAAACAATCTTCTATCGTCATAATCAAGATTGATTTCCTGACCATCAACCAAAACTATCGTTGCACGGATATGGGGTTCAATCCATTCGTTACCGTACTCACCCGTGCTCTTGGAGTGTTCACCTATTTCCCGGCTGCAGCCCCTGATCTTAAGCTCAAAGGGCGTAAGCAAAATCTCTTCAATGCAATAGCCATCGTATAAATCCGGTTCAGGATAAAAAACAATATTCTTGGTAAAAACATTGGTCACAACAGTTGTAAGGATGTATTTGTTTCCTTTCAAATTCAAAGTAAGCTCGAGAGTTTTGCCCTCGCAATCCTTGAGGCTTTCGTATTTCAAGTAATCAGAATCGGGAGTGAGGGCTTCAATGAACTCTTCATCTATATCCTGCGGTCTGGTATACAGACGATGTGTAATTGTAGCTGAACAAAGGAAATACCGCACCCCGTCCTGATAGCCTACCTCTTCCATGTTGCCAAACAGCATATATTCCCATCTGGGTATCCTCGGCGTGTCTATGGGATCGACGATGCGTCCGCTTATGCTAAAATCTTCCGGTAGCTCACCTTCCACCGCCATGATTGCATACACATTGTGATCGGTGAAAATAGTGCTCTGTAAGCGGATGGTGCAGTCCTCAGTTACCACCGCTGCGCTCTCTTCCGCAATCTCGTTGATGCTGTCGGCATACTTGTACACATGGTCGCCAAATGCTTTTCTAAACAGCCCCAACGACTTTGGCTCCACCTCGGCTTCTACCAGAGAAACGGCAAAGGTGAGCATCATTACCGCTACAAGTATGAACGCCAACACCCTACTGAAAACGGTAGCCTCTTTCGTCTTCATAATCGATATGACCCGTTCTTCTATTGCCTTCTTATTGAAATTGCTGGCCAGCGGCGCCAATCCAATCTTGGCTTCCTCCATACCGATCAAAGCCAAAGCATATGACGACCTTGAGGTTTGGCCAAATGCTCGCACAACCGCCTCATCGCATGCCAGCTCAATATCACGGTTGGCAAGCACATACATCGCCCACACCAGAGGGTTAAACCAATGAATACACAATACCGCCGCAAGCAGCCATTTTCTCAGCGTATCAAACCGTTTGATATGTACCAGCTCATGAGCAAGAATGTATTTCAGACGCCATTCATCTTTGCTGCTTATTATTTTCGGAAGAAGTATCACCGGCCTCCATATACCGTAAGTCAGCGGAACCGCAATGGTATCCAACTGCCTAATTTGAACGGTTCTTCTTATCGGATGCTCTCTCAAACACCGGTTGAAAACATAACCGTTAACTGGAAGTGCGGTTTTATATTTTTTCAGACACCGGAGATGCGTCACCAGAAAAAAGCTTGCCATGATGATTGCAACTGTTGACCATACCAATACAAAAGCTGACCAATTGGGTACAAAAGGAGAAACGACCGAAGGCGTCGATGGCGCTTTAGCCACCTCTGCAGGCACAATATTGGCGGTATTATACTGTAAAGACGTATTGGGGACAATCCGTATAATATCTTCCTGCGCTAATACCTCAGAAATATTGTCCGGCCCATTATATGCCCTCATACGCAGTGGAATGGAAAATGGGATAAGCAATCGACATAGAACAATATCCCAAAAGATAAGAAAAGTTTTTTTGGGCAGCTTATTGATTGCCAGTGTGCGGATTGCCACAATAGCCAAAATAAGAACAGCGGCCGAAAGGCTGGTTTGCAAGACCTTCACACCCAACACCTCGATTTAAATTGTTTTTGCCAAACCACTCATTCCGCCGCTACCTCATTCCAAATCTTTTACCAGCCGCTTAAGCCTCTCAATCTCTTGCGGAGTCAATTTTCTACTCTCTAAGAGAGATGCAACAAGCTGATCGGCAGCACCGCCGTACATTTTATTGATAAGCTCGTTGGTTTCAAACTCCCGTACCTGTTCTTTGGTAACAAGCGGATGGCACACAAAGTTAGGCTCTCGCCGTTCAATGACACCTTTTTCAATGCATTTTTTGATTACCGTGTAAGTAGTGGTCTTCTTCCATCCCACCTGTTTATTTAAAATTTCGGCAATTCGCTTTGCAGGGGTATCGCCATATTGCCACAAAACTTCCATGACTTTTAACTCTGAATCAAACAGTTTTATATCCATCTCAGTCCTCCTGTACATCCTTTGTTCTGTTGCAATAGAATATTTGTAATTTTATTCTATTATTATAGAACATACTTGTCAATAGTAGCTTTATTTAATGTTTTCTTGCGCAATGTCACCTTTGTGTAAATTATCGCGATGAAATATCATTTAGCTTGCATGATTCAATTATTAGGTTTAGGATGTACGCCATGTAATGAAAAACCATCAACCCGAGTATACATGACCCTTTAATTGATGATTACAAAAGCGAATAAAATTGAACTTAAAAATAAAAGGCATGAACCTCCAGTATGCTTGGTCCCCTTATCTGTTTATGTTTAGCATCTGCACAACATATTGTTCAATTTCATCGAGTGAATTTGCTGCAGCAATAGATGGATAAGAATAGCGGTCAAATATTACACCTTTGTCATCAGAAGCCAGAAAAGCATACCGCATTCCATCTAAAAATCCATATTCAGCAATATCGCTCAAGAAAAGTTTCGTGTCATTTTGCTCCCAATAGGATGTATCGTCATACTTGATAGGCATAAAAATACCCGTCATTCCTACTCTCATTGCTGAAATAACATCGGTATCTTCTATCCACAAACCAGTACCAACGGGACACGGTAATAATACGGAAACAACTTGTCCGGCACTTTCATCTCCGCGGTATACTTTATCAATTTTAATCTTTGCAATGGCTCTGTACTCCGTAGAACCGTTAAAGTCAATCCTGATGTTTCTGATTTCTTCCACAGTTCCTTTAAAAATAGAAGTGTTCCGCTTATGAAATAATTCTTCTTCCGTTAACCACGCCAAGTCAGATAAGCTTCGTAATGCACTGTCAGGCACATTATCTACATATTTGACCCTAACATTACCTCTGGAATTTTTAAGTTCAAAATCGCTGTTTCCTTTGGAAAAAAGCGGAATACAAAATACTAAAAAAAGCACACAGGTTACAACCGCAAGGGTTGCAATAGTTGGTTTTGCTTTTATAGTCATCGCTCTTTTCTGAGGTTGCGACATCAAATAATTTAGCACTTTTGTACTTAAATCCTGGCTAAATTGGACATTATCTATTGCTGCTCTGTAAATATCCCTATTCATCTTCAAAACCTCCAATCTTATCTTTTAAGATATCTTTTAATATCTTACGACCACGGGCAAGCCGTGTACCAATAGTCGTAGTTCTCTCACCCAGAATTTCGGCAATCTCTTTTATGGAGTATCCCTCATAATAGTACAAGTGGATTGGCAATCTATATTTTACATCTAAAGAGAGTACCGCAGCCAAAAGATCGTTTTGCTCCGAAGGTAAATATAGTAATTCTTCGTACAGTGGAGTGCGGCTCTTGAGCCAACCACTTTTTAAAAAATCCCTGCTTTTATTGATTGTAACTCTAATAAGCCACGCTTTTAAATGTTCTTCACTTTCAAACGCAGGTGCCTTTTGCATAAGCGTCAAAAATACCTCTTGGGTTACATCTTCTGCGTCTGCAGTGTTTTTCAAATAGGCAAACGCAGTTTTTGCCACTGTTTTAGAATATTTCTCTACAGCACACCTAACAAATTCGTTCAGTCCCCTTGGTTGGTTCACCTGCACTCCACTCCCTTCACTATGTATACGAACAGGAATACCGATATTTTTCATGTAATTACAAAAAATTTGACCATCTAATAGATGGTCACTCAATTATTATTCTATTCAGTGCTTCGTAGCCACCAAAATAACAGTGTTTCCTTTCTGCCACACCTTATTTACTTTGGAAAATCCGGCCGTAAGCAGCATTTTGATTTGATTTTCAACGGTACAAGGAGTATCGTAATGATAAATCACACTGTCAGGCAAACCCATTTCTGCACGAAGGCGCTCATATTCTTTATAATAAACTTCATACTCCTGGTTAGGCGCCATGTAATCACACTCTATATATACTCCAGGACTAGCGCATTGCAAACCTTTGTGTATAATGCAACATTATCCTCATGAGAAAAATGATGCAATGCTTGAAAGAAAATGGCCACATCAAACGCCTCAATACCAAAATCATAATCAAAAAAATTTGCATTGATCAATGTTAGTTCTTTATCAGGGTGTTTTTTCTGTCATATTATATATCAGCTCCTTTCTTTTTCAAGCATTTGTCCACATACAAACCACAACCACCCTGCCAGCTAATAGTAGTATGGTTATCGTATAAGCCTAGACTATACCTCTCCCACAATTACAGCTCACAGCAAAATCTAATAACCTAAATCCCGTACAAACAGATAAAGAGAAAACGTATAGATTTTCCTAAGGTTAATATTTCATCAAATCTATGTTCTATGCTTTCAAAGTATGGCTTTTCTTTTAGTTCTTCATACATTTCATAATTCATCAAAGCAACCATCCACATTAAAACCCGGGAACTCCCACTCAATAACCTTTGCAAAATATACGATTGCTCCGACATCATAAAATCGCAAATATGGGAAGTATCATTTTTGTATAAAATCTCTAATGAATCTCCTTCATTTTGATGGTTGCGACTAAAGGCTAAAAGCCTCCCGCTCCGCCTCCGCCGGCACCGCCGCCTCCACCACTGGAGAAGCTGCCGCTTCCGGAATATGAAGCGTTTGAACCTCCAAATGATTTATTCATACTTTTTTGAAAGGAATTATTATCATTATTGGTTAACAGCAAATACCAAAACAGCCAACCGTTATAGGAGTATGCTTTATTGAGATAAGTGGTTTCATCAAAATTAAAATCATCTATTTTTTTATCCACACCTAAACTCAATGCATATATTAAGGATATATCCGAAGAATACTCTTCAATATCTTTATTAGATAAATCTACTTTGTAACTTTTCATATATTTCTTAAATTTTTTCCATTTCTTGTATTGCTGGTATCCATAATCTGAACGCCAATTAAGCAGTGCTACGCCGTATACAAACAAGATGACTGCTATGACTGTACCGGCTATACCAAAGAAGATGCCGTAAGCCAACGCAAATATGTTCAATATTAATAATGCTATGAAAGCTAGAATCAAGATTGCGCCAATTTTTGTTTTACTTTTATCATAATACCCTTTACTCACAGCGTCTTGCTTTATTTTATTTCTCCATTCAGAAAACAGGTTTATAAATCTAGAACCATTATGTTTGCTGAAGCTTTGTATTTCTCTAGTACTGACAGAATGTCCATTCCCTATTTCATTAATTAACAAGTTTATAAAGAACCTTTCATGGCTTAAAAGGGAATCATCCGCTTCTCTTACCCGGGAAATAACATAGTCTACATCTTCAGGCTTTTCATTATTGTCTTCTCCCTTGTGTATTTTCAAGTAACCCTTCCTTACAAGATCCAGTATAGTTGCAAATATATGGACATTACCCATAAAAAGGATGTCTGTTGGTCTGAATGCAGCCTCCGCAGTTGCAAGGTTCCCTGTAGTTACAGTCTAAGCAGATGAGACCATATCTTGACTCTACCATTATAATTCCCTTTTAAATTAAATTTCAATTCTTGAATCGCTCAAATTCAACAGTTTCATCAATTCTCGTAACCAAATCTTAACGTCTTTTGATTTTTCTTGCACCACCAATAAACATTATAATACTTAACCCGACTGCAAGAATCATGCTGTAATCAAACCTACTTGAAAAGAAGAGGGCAACAATAACAGCAATTATATTTACCAAACCTATAACGAACATCACAATGCCCATTGGCTTTCCGCCATATTTTACATGGGGAGGTATATTACCACCAGTCCAATGACCGGGACTATACTTATGCTCATTCCATTCATTTAAATCTTTAAGATAAGCATTACGCCTTGTCAGCTTCTTTCTCTTCATAGGATCTGCTCCCCCCTCTTCCGCTTGGACCGACATAATACAATCTGAACTTCTTGAAATCTCAATGTCGGAATAACCTTAAATTTTATGCAGTTAATTTTAAATCTTCAATAACCGTATTTATTAACACCGGAATGATAAATGCTATAGGTATTGTCAGCATATTTTCAGTTCCAAACCAAATATAAAGGGATATAAAATAGAAATCACACCTGAATCAAAATTGCCTCAAAAACTGTGTCTGAGAAGGTTCTTTTAATGCTTCATTATTCATAATGTTCTCTACTGAAAAAATTCAATATTAAAAATATAATACCATACAGGTAAACTTTTTCAATAAAAAATTTTTCATAATAGCTTATTATCTAAGACCGAAAATGAGGCATAATAAACCATATGAGCAAAATTAAAGCTGCCGTTTAGAACCAAAATGACAAGATAAGGGGAAACAGATATGAAAAGTAAAATTGGCTGTTTATTGATACATGGTTTCGGAGGAAATCCCGGGGAAGTCGAACCACTGGCACAATTCTTGGAAAACAAGGGAATTGCAACTATGTCACCGGTACTTAAAGGCCATACCGGAAAAAAAGCTGATATGAGAGGTGTTTCATATTGCCAATGGATAGCATCAGCAAGAGAAGCACTCAATGAACTAAGCAAGCTATGTGACCATATTTTTATAATAGGGTTCTCCATGGGAGGATTAGTTGCAGTAAGTCTTCCCTTTACCCAACAAATTAAAGGGATTGTCCTTCTCAATACACCCATTTACCCCTGGAATCTCAAAAGAATATTTTTGAACTTGGTTTCAGATGTGAAAAATGGCTCTTTTAAGCATTTTAAATTCTATGCATTATCAGCAGTTAAGTTTCCTTTATCGGCTTTATTCGAATTTTTGAAGTTTCTCCATAACGCAAAGCCTCAATTTAAAAATCTTCGCTGTCCTCTGTTTATTGGACAGGCCTTAAGAGATGATGTGGTACAGCCTAAGAGTGCTGAATATATATATAAGCATGCAGCGTCAGTGAAAAAGATAATCAGATACTATAGTGAGTCTAATCACCTTATCTGTCACAGTCCTGCCGCTGCCAAGCTTTTTGAAGATATACTGTCGTTTATTATAGAGTACAGTGCTTAATTTTAAGCTTAATCCTTTCTTGCTATTGCCATCATTTCAACATCTTCAATTCTTAGTGGTTGTTTATAAAAATTACTTTTATTTATAATGACATCTTACAAATACCGAGTTAATGCTGCATCAAAAGAATATCCAATTTCTTTATATTTTCCTCGCAATTTGCCTTAAAGAAGCAATCACTTATTACCCTAAAATAAGATAAAACCTTGTATATATTCTAACATACATACAAGGTTTTTTTATATAGGCATCATTTTTAACTCATATGAACAAAAGGTCAAATTTTTATTATTCTTTTGGATTCATTACCGTTCCTATGAAAACCGGCAGATTTGTGGAGTTATCGATAATGGCATATACAAACGGTCTATCCAGCCTGACTATTTTTAACTCTGCAGGTGCGCTTTCATCCTTCATCTCAACCTTTGTTACCGCTCCGGCTTTAGTGCCCAGCTCATCAACTGAGATAAAGGTTTTATGAAGTACCTCACCGATATAGATGTTGCCTCTTGATGATTTTCCCAGCCTGCTGAAATCAGCTTTGGCAGCTGAAAGACCATCATGCATGCCAAGGTCTTTTAAGGCATCGTTTAACTTAATTTTATAGTCATAACTGAATTTCGGCATGACTGCGTTGACTACAGTATTTTGAGCACTTTTAACAGTGTTTAAAAAGCCTTCTCCCGAAAGGGTTTCAATATAATCCTTAATTGATATACCTTCATTGGGAAGCAATGCAACAAAGCTGTATTTGTCATTGTAATAGGGTTTTATAAACCCGGTTGCACTTCCATCATCCAAATAAATACTTTCCTCAGAATTCATAAATTCTACTGTTTGTTTTGACCCATCAATTGTTGTAAACTCGCCCTCGTGTATGTCGCTTTTGTTATATACCGTCTTCCATTCAGCATCAAATACAATGGCATTAATCAGATACATAATACTATCGTCGTCTATCTTCTCAAGTATCTTATCAATCATGCCATCGGTATTTGTCTTGACCCAATTGTTAATGTCTTGAAGGGTTTGATCATCAAAAGGAGACTTATATATGGCAGCATTATAATAATCTGCGTTCTTTTGAAGAAAATCTTTCTCTACCGTCAGGCGGTCTTCGTCATCGCGGAACCATATGGAGTTGGCTATATTGAGCTTTGACTTTTCTTCACTTGGCAGGTTGTTTACATAGTAATACAGGTATTCATTAAGCTCTTCAAGCGGAATATCCTTGCCAAGCACCTCCTCCATTTGTGACAATGTTTCATTAGCGGCGCCGTTTGCCGTCATCGCAAGTGCCAGCATCACCGAAATCGGAGAAATAAGAGAGTTTTCTTTTTCGGCAATGGATTTTTTAAAAAGCTCAATTGAAAAGTCTGCCGTATTGCTTATAAACTTATCGTCAATAGGTTTGCCATCTACAGCTTTCGGCTTAACACCTTCCATCAAGTCCTCTGCCTTAACCTTAGAAATAAACGCAGAACAAGCGGTGATACTTACTATCATCGACACAATTAATATAAATCCCAAAACTGCTACAACAGATCGTTTAATATGTTTTAGAATCATCACAGCAACATCATCCTCCTTATATTAAATATTCACAGGCTAAAAAACGCTGTTTATTTTTTAAGTATCTCTACTAGTATTGACGTTTTTTTCTCTAATTTGTTGCCATTCTTCTATTATTTTTTTGTAATGCTTTTTACTCTGAAAAACCTCTACAAAATAATGTATTGTCAGGGTTCAAGAAGTATTAGCAACTCAGACTAAACATATGGTCGCTCATCAATATAATATATTAGCAATTTCATTGCCAAATCCGACTTCACAAATATCATTTCCGACACAAAAATCCCATATAATTGGTCCGGCGTAATTTGAAGATTAATTTTAACGTCCATAGTGGGCAGGATTGATATCTTGGCGATACTCCACAGACATGTGAATGGATGTGGTGCCTATCAGCCTTGCCAATAAGCTAACCATAATTCAAGGGATAAGGTTATCAAATTACTCTTATATTCAAAATATAACTTATTGCTTCAATCCTGTTGCTGATGTTCAAACCAAGTAAGGGTCTCCTCGACTTAGTAAATAATGCTGCATCTACAGCCATGATTTCAATGAGACCTCCGCAAACAGTAGCTACACCCCGACTCTATGAGCAAAATATCCATTAACGTTTTTTACTATCTCTACTGTTTGAATCAACCTCTACTGTTTCAACCAACCTAAATCCTGTTCTCTCTGCTACTTTTCTCATTGGAATATTATCTTCACGGGTAGTTAAAATTGGTATTTTGTTTTGGCTAAGTATATAATCAGTAACAAAACTAACAACTTGTGTTGCTAGACCTCTATTTTCATAATTCTTTCTTGTGTGTACCGCTGCAACCTCCCATTTGTTTTCAGAGTACTTCCAAACGGCTGCTAAAGAAAAATTTTAGCTTCTTCAATAATTGCACAGTATGTATAGCCTTGTTCTTTCGCCTCATTCCATGTTTCAATGCTCATATTGAAAAACTCATTCATATAATGAAAATCATCTTGATTTAACCATCTAACTTGACTATAATTTACTGGTTTAAATTCTACCGGCTGCATCTCGTATTTTACATATTTTGCCATGATGGTAATCTCCCTTTTATTTATTATCAATATGTATGGATAATCAAAACTCCAACGACAAGCTCTTGCAGATCCCCCGGGACGGCAGGTCTCTCCATCATACAAATTCAATCAGAAAAACAAAAAAAGAACCGTTCAATGGAAGTATATCACAATACTAGGATCGTTAACAAGATATTTCGCTCCAAATTATGGCGGCAGCTTGTCCTCATATTACGACCTCATATTAACCAAGGGCAAATAAATAACCTGCTGAAATCTGCAAAAAAAGGCCTACTTGCCTTCTCAGTAACAGTTGGCTTTAACGTTATTAGGGCTGTGATGAAAGAATAAGTAATCCAATCCGTAAAGCCGAAAGGTAAGCACAACCCTGAGCACAAAGCGTATCATCATGGCAAAGAACAGGAACAGATGTATGTTAATAGGAAATAAGGTAGAAAAATCCAATACATCTCTTATAATTTTACTATTATTAAAAAGTTTAAAAGGAGTGCGTCAGGGATGAACACAAATTATGATATTCCAGGAATTAATCGGATTGCAAGTGTCAATAGCGCTCTTTTTCCATCTCACCTGCTTATTTATAATCTCAGCAATTCGCTTTGCAGGGGTATCGCCATATTGCCACAAAACTTCCATGACTTTTAGTTCCGAATCAAACAGTTTTATGTCCATTTCAGTCCTCCCGTACATCTTTTATTCTATCGCAGTAAAATGTTTGTAATTCTATTCTATTTTAATAGATCATATTTGTCAATGGCAACTTTATTTAACGTTTTCATGTAGTGAGATCTTTGCAAATCTGCAAATTATTGCGATGAAACATGTTTGGTATGAATGTGAACTACCGACCACCTATAGAGGTGGTGGTTTCGTGAGGAGTTTGATATATCTGCTCGACAGTAGACTCGCCAGCTACTTTCCTTAAAATTTTTCTGAGTTTTGTACATTAGCCATACCCCAAAGAATATTTTTAGCAATTCATTTCCATTTTGTAAAAGATGAAGTCTCCTTGTGCATTTTTGATGAATATAAAAAATCATCAATCAGGGGGTGTATAACTCCTCAATTGATGGCCATAAAAGCAAGTAAAATTGAACTTAAAAAATAAAAAGTTTGAATCTACTATGAATCTCCAATGTGCTTGAGCCATTTTATCTATTTCTGTTTATCATCTGCACAATATATCGTTCAATCTCGTCAAGTGAATTTGCTTCAGTAATAGATGGATAAGCCTCGCGGTCAAATATTATCCCTTCGCTGTCAGAAACCAAAAATGCATACCTCATTCCATCTAAAAATCCATACTCAGCAATATCGCTCAAGAAAAGTTTTGTGCCGTTTTGCTCCCAATAAGACGTATCATCATACTTGATAGGCATAAAAATTCCCGTCATTCCCACCCTCATTGTAGAAATCACATCGGTATCCTCCACCCAAACGTTTGTACCAATAGGAGAGGGTAATAATACAGAAATAACTTGCCCAGCTTTTTCATCTCCGCGATATACTTTATCAATTTTAATCTTTGCGATGGCTCTGTACGCGTAAACTTTTTAGCAAGTGAGCGCTTTTCCTAACCTTTTGCCAATGATAACAGTAAAATCTGCAGTGATATGCTCTATCCCTGCATTGAAAACCTGCTCAATTCTTTTGTGGTCAGCTGACCAAGATAATGGAGTCATTTTAATAAGATGCGCAAGAACATCTCCCAATTTATGCATCTCCGTTTTCAGGCAGGCACCCTAACTCTCCCAATGTTTTATAATAAGCCTTTTCGGACTATTCATCCCATTTATTGCTAAAATTACCATCTGCGCCTCTGCCGCTATTGGTATATCATTTTCCTATTAGATGAGGCTATGAGAAACTTTCCCTGGAAACCTTAATGATTTCTACCATTTGCAACACCCACTAAACAGCTATTGATTATTGTACCATATAATATCTTGCATGTGTGTACTGACTTTTGTGAAAATCAAAATCGCCTAAATTCAAACTATATATAATGTTTTCAATCCGCTAAAATAATATCACATTGTGTTAAGAGAATAAACAATTCTGCTTATCGTTCGGCTATCAAAAACGACTCATATATGTTATAATTTCATTAACCGAATGATTTTTGTCAAAATAGAAAGAAGGGGGCATGCTTTATGGAGAGTACCGTTACATATTTTGAAGAGCCTGGAAGAAAAAATACCTTAAGCACCCTGGAGATTGCTAAAAAAAGAGCCTTAGAGCTGGGGATCAAAAAAGTGCTGGTAGCCTCCTCCCATGGCTATACAGCCCTCGAAGCAGCCAAGATATTTCAGGGAACAGGTATTGAAGTGCTGGTCATAAGCATTTCCAATAGCTTCCAAGAACTAGGATGGTCAATGACGCAGGAAGAAAGAAGCAAGTTAGAGAAGGCAGGCATAAAGGTATTAACCAGCCTTCATGCCCTGGCCGATGGTGTAGCAGAAGGCTTTTGTGGCGAACATACACCTGGAAGCATTGTGGCCGATACTCTGCGTATGTTCTCACAGGGAACAAAAGTAGCTGTTGAAATATCCATCATGGCTCTGGAAGCCGGCCTTATTTCGCCGGATTCTGAAGTAATTTCTATCGGGGGAACCAATGAAGGATGCGACACCGCTCTCGTGGTGAGACCGTCCTTTGCCAGAAAAATTAAAGACTACAGGATATGCGAGATTCTTTGCAAACCTAGAATTGCTTGATCTAATCTGTAAAAACGATTATGCGACAAAAGGTGGGCAAAAAAGCTTCTCAAGTGCGGTTTACATTGAAAACAGGTATTATGATAGCCTGGCAAAGTGCCAGCCGCAACCTCCATCGTCCCAACCATATAGCACAACTAAGGGGGATTTGTGGCTGGCCTTAGTATTGATTAATTCCCCAACGGGTTCTGTGGAACTGTCACTGTCATTTACATAGACTTACTTCCATTATTGGTTTGTTTTTGATATTTTATCCTGTGCCACAAAAATTCCAAAAAACCATTGACAAAAACCTTTAATAGTGTTATATAATTATATAACACTATTAAAAGGGGGCTAACCTATGGATATGAATATTTTACGCCAATTATCCGAAATAGCCGAAAAGTTTTCCCTCACTTCAACCAGTAACCTAATTAAATCCATAGTATTCTTTGCAGCCATATTGCTTATCTTTGTGGGTGCCGTCCTCTTATTCTTCAGCAAATACTCAAATTCGGCCGTGGCGAAAAAAATAAAAGAAAGCGCGACGGTTAAAATCATGATATCGATGATAAGCGGGCTTATTGCATGGTTTTTGCCCTGGACGTCTTTGAAAATGCTCTTTTTCAGCATTGCAATTGTTGCCTTGTTCAGCGTATTCATGGTCAAAAGGAAAGTAAGCGCTTTCAAGGCTATTTTGGTCGGACTTTTGGCTCTCTTTGTAGTAGCGGGAATAGTAGCGGTACCAGTTTTTAATTATTATACCAACGTAATTGTAGACCATTCAGTAGCCCCTGAAATCTCATTTAATTTTCCTTTTGGTATGCCGGATAGCAAAAACAAGGTCTTGCCTGACAGCGAAATGCCCATAGAACATATAAATCATATAACCATAGACGTAATTTCAGATATTGAACTAGAGCTTACGAATGATGATGTCTTGCATTACCCTTCCAGGTTAACTGTGGAAGAAGCTGACGGGAATCTTACCATTTCAGAGCCTTATCGTACAAATGATACTTACGTGATAAAAATGGGCACGGCAGCGCTCAGAAGCGTAGATATCCATTGCGGAGGCATCAAAATCCGTGGCAATGGAAGTTTTAAGGATTTTTCCTTAAACTGTGCAGGAGCCTCAATAAATTCTAAAATCTCATCTGAAAACAATATCCGCATTGACTGCGCCGGGCTGGATATTAGCGGCAGGATGGAAGGAAAAACATTGGATATTGACAGCGTGGGAACAGACATCAATGGAGAGCTGAATTTTAATAAGATACAGATCAGCTCAACCGGCGCAAATATAGTTATAAAGTCGACATTTGATAGATTCGACATAAACTCAACCGGTTTGAGCGGTACAATTGAAATACTAAATCCTCAAGCTCAAAGCGCCGAGCTCTATGTACAGGCAACGGGTGGCAATTTAACTGTTCACAATAAAAACAATGCACCGATTGAAATTGAATCCACAGGGCTTGTGAAAATCATTAGAAAGTGATGATGCCAAATGCTAAGAAAAGTGGATAAACACAGCGGGATCCCAGCCTACATCCAGATTGTAAACATGATAAAATCGGAAGTACTGCTTGGAAACCTTCAAAAAGGCGACCAGTTACCTACGGTAAGGGACCTGCAAAACATCTTCGATGTAAACATAAACACCGTTTTAAAGGCCCTGGAAAGGCTCAAAGCCGAAGGATACATCGAAGCTGAACAAGGAGTAGGGTATTTCATCAAAAGGGATGTTTATATAGACCAAAAGATAATCGAAACCATAAGGGAATGTGTTTCAAAGCTAAAAGACGACCACATAGATTTTTACACGGCAATGCTGATATTTGAGGAGGTATGGAAAAATGGGTAATTATGCGGATTTTTCAAAACGCCTTTCAAAGATGGAGGTATATATACAGAAAGAGCTGAAAGAGAAGACCGGACGGCTTGTGTTTCTCACGTTGCTTCTTTTAATCCCCAACCTTTTTATAAAAACAATTGCCATACTTTTCCTTTCTGCCTCGCTGCTTGCTTACGATATAAGGCACAAAAATGCAGAACTTTTGTACCTGCTGCCCTTCTCTAAAAAGGAGCTGTATCTTTATAACCTAATTTTTCTGACCATCCTTGTCGTCACAACCTCTGTAATCAACCAGATCTTTATAGAAACTGATATGTATTCCAGGCTGATATTCATGCTGAACAGTTTAACGCTGCTGCTTTCAATATGTGGAATAACAATGCTGTTCTCAGGCCTCGGCAGGGACGGATTTGGCTGGGCCATATTTATGGTCATCCTGGATGCAATACTCGGAGGTTTGGGCTCTTCCGACATCCACGCTTTCAACTTCAATCCATATAGCCTTATCAGCTTTACACACCAGGGTAATGCGGTATTGTCCTTTTTGACATCCTGCGCCATCTGCCTTTTAAGCTATTTAATCTTTATAAGAAAAGGCGGTGAAAATTGAAATGTACGCGCTGCAGGTAAAAAGCTTAAGCAAACAGATTGACGGAAAGCAGATTCTGTCAAATATAAATTTTGCAGTACCGCAGGGTGAAATACTGGCGCTGGTGGGGCCAAACGGCGCCGGTAAGACCACAACGCTAAAATGCATAATGAACGCCGTACCCAGAGATTCCGGAGAGGTAATCGTATTTGACAGGCCGTTTGATGCCTCGTTAAAAATTGACATAGCCTTTGTAACCGAGGACAGAAGGGTATTTGACAACTTGAGGCTTGAAGATTACTACAATATGTATAAAACCCTATACCCTTCCTGGAACGATCAATTTTTTAAGAATTTTCTCTCAAAGTACGGTTTCAATCTTGGACAGGAAATGCAGAAGCTCTCAAGAGGGCAGAAAACCCTTGTATTGTCAATACTTGCTCTGGCAACCGGTGCAAAGCTGATAATCATGGATGAACCCACCCAGCATCTGGATCCGGCATCAAGGTACGAACTCATACACCTGATAAAGCAGTATGTCAATGAAATGGGCGGGACCATTCTGCTCTCATCCCATGAAATATTTGAACTGGAGGAATACGCCACAAGCTTTGCCATAATAAAAAACGGCAGAATACTCTATACCGATACCATAGACGATGCAAAGCACAAGCACAGGATAGTAAGGCTAAATGAAAATATAAGGAATGCAAGGATAGTAGCTGTTATGGAGGATGAAATTTTATTAAGAACACAGGAGGATATAGGAGAATATCCGCGCCTAAATCAGATAATTGTGGGATATCTAAAAAGTGCCGAAGAGGGGTCTATAGTCAGCGATATGCAGGTGCCTAATGAATAAAAACGGCAAAGATACAGCACAACGCAAAAAACCCTATAAACCTTCCGAGGTTTACAGGGTTTTTCACCGTTATTCCCACTCAATTGTGGCAGGGGGTTTGGTGGTGATATCGTAAACCACCCTGTTTACGCCTTTTACCTCGTTTACGATTCGGGTAGATACCCTTTCCAGCACATCGTAGGGTATTCTTGCCCAATGCGCCGTCATAAAGTCGGTGGTCACAACCGCCCTCAGCGCCACAACGTAATCGTATGTCCTCTCATCTCCCATGACGCCCACCGTCTTCATGCCGGTGAGTATTGCGAAATACTGGCTTATGTCTTTTGACAGCCCGGCCTTATCGATTTCCTCACGGAATATATGGTCGGCTTCCCTGAGGATCTCCAGCTTCTCCCTCGTCACCTCGCCTAACACCCTTACCGCCAGGCCTGGGCCCGGGAAAGGCTGCCTTGAAACTATTTCTTCGGGAAGCCCCAGCTCCCTTCCCACCTTCCTTACCTCGTCCTTGAAAAGGTTTCTCAGCGGTTCGATAATCCCCTTGAACTCTATATCAACCGGCAGCCCGCCGACGTTGTGATGGCTCTTTATCACCGCGGCATTTCCCGTACCGCTCTCTATTACGTCGGGGTATATGGTACCCTGCACCAGATAGTCAATCTTTCCCAGCTTTCTGGCCTCTTCCTCGAAAACCCTTATGAACTCCTCGCCTATAATCTTTCTCTTCTTTTCGGGGTCAGCTACGCCGGCCAGCCTGGACAAAAATCTATCGGCCGCATCCACCCTTATGAAATTTATATTAAACCTATTTTTGAAGACATTCTCAACCTGGTCAGCCTCATTCTTCCTTAAAAGCCCGTGGTCAACAAAAATACAGGTAAGCCTGTCGCCCACTGCTTTATGCACCAGCAATGCCGCCACCGATGAATCTACGCCGCCCGACAGGGCACACAGCACCGATGCGTCCTCAACCCTTCGGCGTATATCCTCAACGGCATCCTCAATGAAGGATGAAATCTTCCAGTCTCCTGCGCATCCGCATATCCCAAACAGGAAGTTTTTGAGCATCTCCTTCCCCTTAACCGTATGCTCCACTTCGGGGTGGAACTGCACCGCATACAGCTTTTTCTGAGGATTTTCCATGGCCGCCACAGGGCAGTTGGCTGACCTTGCCGTAACTCTGAACCCTTCTGGAAGCTTGCTCACATAATAGGTATGGCTCATCCAGCTGACGGTCTGCTCCTCCAGGCCGTAAAAGAGCTGGCTGGAGGGATCAAGCGTTACTTCGGTTTTACCGTACTCCCTTTGTTCGGCCCGGGCAACCTCACCACCCAGCATGACGCTCATAAGCTGCATACCATAGCATATTCCCAGCACAGGCACGCCCAGCTCAAACACCTCCTGATGGCAGAAAGGCGCGCCCGGCTCGGTAACCGACGCAGGTCCTCCCGTTAGTATAATCCCTTTGGGATTCAAACATTTAATCCTATCGATTGAAACATCAAAGGGCAGTATCTCGCAGTATACGCTGGCTTCCCTTACCCGTCTGGCAATAAGCTGGCTGTACTGCCCTCCAAAGTCGAGTATTAGCACCACTTCGTGCTTCAAACCAAATACCCCTTTCTCTCGTGAACTTAGATTCATAAACAATTTACATGCAGCATCTATTTCCTCACCGGTATGCCCCTCTCTGCCAGGTACTCCTTTACCTGCGAGATGGTGAGCTCCCTATAGTGAAACAGAGAAGCCGCCAGGACGGCATCGGCCCCTCCCTGCACTATCACATCGTAGAAATGCTCCAACCGGCCTGCGCCGCCTGATGCAATAACGGGTATGTTGACCGCTTGCGTTACGGCTCTAGTCAGAGCTATATCATACCCATCCTTGGTACCATCGGCATCCATGCTGGTCAACAGTATCTCTCCGGCACCTCTTTTTTCAACTTCTACTGCCCACTCGACAGCATCCTTGCCGGTGTTTATCCTTCCACCGTTGATGTAAACATCCCATCCCGTGCCATCCTGTCGCCTCTTGGCATCTATGGCTACCACAACGCACTGGCTGCCGAACTTTGAAGCCGCTTCCTCTATAAGGCCAGGGTTGCGCACGGCTGCAGAGTTTATGGAGACCTTATCGGCACCGGCCTTGAGTATGTCTCGGAAATCCGAGAGGCTGCGTATACCGCCGCCCACCGTCAGCGGAATAAAAACCTGCTCGGCGGTCCTGGCCACCACATCAAGCATTATGTTACGAGCTTCAGCTGATGCAGTAATGTCGAGAAACACAAGCTCGTCGGCACCGGCCTGGTCATATAGCCTCGCTATTTCGACCGGATCTCCGGCATCCCTTAAATTGAGAAAGTTTGTACCCTTGACCACCCTTCCGCCATCAACATCCAAGCAAGGGATTATGCGCTTTGTAAGCATATTACCGACATCACCCACCATATTCTTGTACGCATTCTTGCTTATACCATCAATGCACTTTCGGCATCCCATTATTGAACCGTCCCCATCTCAATGGATAACCCTTGCCTTGCGGAATGATACCTTCAAAGCAGAACTCCGCAAATCCTCCTCAAGCTCAGCTTATAGCAAATTCACACCTTCCAGGCAATCCCATCGGAAATACCAGCAATTTGCCTTCCTTGCAAATGGACAAGGGGCATCCCGGCCGTTTTCATAACCAATTACTACATTATATTCCATTACTTAAGCCTTGCAAAATTCCTAAGCATCTTCAGACCTTCTACCCCGCTTTTCTCGGGATGAAATTGAAGCCCGTATATGTTGTCCTTGTTGACCGCCACCGTTATATCCATTCCATAAAAGGTAGTCCCGATAACGTGCTCGGAAACCCTTGGCTCAACATAGTATGAATGAACAAAATAGACGAAGCACGGGTCATCCAGCCCTTCAAATATAGGGTTGGCTCTGTATTTTAGCTCATTCCAGCCCATGTGCGGTATCTTTATGTTAAGCTCCTCAGGAAGCCTTTTAACCTCCCCCGGCAACAACGCCAACCCCTTGAAGGCCCCTCCTTCATAGCTCCTCTCAAATAGCAGCTGAAGGCCCAGGCAAATGCCCAGAAAAGGCCTGCCGTCCTGCACAACCCTGTATATGCCGTCTATCAATCCGGCTCTCTCCAAATTTCGAATGGCATCCCCAAAGGCTCCCACACCCGGCAGCACCACATGGCTGGCGTTTAAGATCACCTGTGGGTCCTGCGTGATCACCGCCTCACAACCCACATATTCAAATGCTTTTTGAACGCTCCGCAAGTTACCCATGCCGTAATCTATAATGGCAATCATTATATTTCCTCCATAATTATCAAGCTGCCTTAACAATAAGTTTAAGCTGTGTCACAATGTAATGTTTAGCATAACATTTAACACCATTTTATCTTATAACATTATCGACCCACACACAAGAGCAAAATTGCGTTATTTTATTTCTCTTCAGCGCTAAAAAATGATTGATATTGGGGCCGGCATTTTTGAAAGTGTCTCAAAGATTATATAGCCGCCATCGAAGTAATAAGGGTACTCTACTATTGAAAAATATCCCGTCAAACAATATCCACATTATCCCTCAATAGCTATCTTTAAATCCAGATATAAACTCATTACATGAAGTATTCAACGCCGGCCTCAAATATCTTCTGGTCCTTCTCGCCCGGTATATTTTTGGCGACGTTAGTGCCTATCCTTTCAGAATGCCCCATCTTGCCCAGCACGCGGCCATCAGGGCTGGTTATACCTTCTATGGCCATGAGCGAACCGTTTGGGTTAAAGCGTATATCATAGGTGGGCTTCCCCTCAAAGTCCACATACTGGGTGGCCACCTGCCCGTTTCTAAACAGCTCGGCTACCTGCTCAGGTGAGGCAATAAACCTGCCCTCGCCGTGGGATACCGCAACGGCATGGATATCGCCGGGCCTCACTTTGGAAAACCACGGTGAAAGATTCGATACCACCTTAGTATAGACCATACGGGAAACATGGCGACCTATGGTGTTGAAGGTAAGAGTGGGACTGTGCTCGGTCATATCCCTTATCTCTCCATAGGGCACCAAACCCAGCTTTATAAGCGCCTGGAAACCATTGCATATGCCTAAAATAAGTCCGTCCCTTTCCTTCAAAAGCCTCATCACCGCTTCTTTTATATACGGGTTTCTAAATGTGGTAGCTATGAACTTGCCCGAACCGTCGGGCTCGTCCCCTCCGCTGAAACCGCCCGGTATGGCTATGATCTGCGAATTGTCTATACGTTTTACCATCTCCTCTATTGATTCTTCAATGTCCTGTGGAGTCAAATTCCTTATCACGAAGACGTCCACCACTCCGCCTGCCTTCTCAAACGCCCTGGCAGTGTCGTATTCGCAGTTTGTCCCGGGAAATACAGGTATAAACACCCTGGGCTTTGCGATCCTGACTCTGGGTCTCTGGCGTATGCCCCGCGTAAACAGCCCCATATCGGGATTATCTTGAGGATGAACCTCCTCTCGGAGCCTGGTGGGGAATACATCCTCCAGCGGTTTTTCCCACCTCTGCAAAGCCTCTTCCAGGCTTATCCTTACGCCATTCACGCTTATCTCGGGTTTCTCATCGGTGTATCCCAGTAGCTTATACTCTATACCACCAAACAGGGCTGCCAGGTCCTCATCACCGGGGACCTCGAGTATGATAGAGCCATAATCAGGCCTGAAAAGTGCGCTTGAATCATCGACCTTTTCAAACACAAAGCCCAACATGTTTCCAAAACACATCTTGCTTATTGCCTCGGCAATGCCACCCGCCTTTACGGTGGAAGCGGCCAGCACCTTGCCAGATTTTATGAGAGAGTGAATCCTCGTATAGTTGGCTTTAAGCTGCTCAAAATCGGGCAGCCCGTTGCAGTCCCTCCTGAGCGGCACCAAAACAACCTTGCTGCCCGCCTTTTTAAACTCAGTTGAAATCACGTGATTTACGTCAACGGTATCCACCGCAAAGGCCACCATCGTGGGCGGAACATCCATGTCCTTGAACGTTCCCGACATGCTGTCCTTGCCGCCAATTGAGGGCAAGCCAAGCTTTAGCTGAGCATAATAGGCTCCCAGCAAGGACGCCAGCGGCTTCCCCCATTTTACCGGATCCTCCCCTGGTTTACCAAAATATTCTTGAAGGGTAAACCTTATGCGGCGCCAGTCCCCGCCCAGAGCGCACACCTTTGAAACGGCCTCTACAATAGCAAAAACGGCACCGTGGAAAGGACTCCATTTGGCCAATACAGGATTATAGCCAAAAGTCATGATGGTGCCGGTAGATGTATCGCCCTCAAGCACCGGTATCTTGGCCACCATGCCTTCAGCAGGGCTCAGCTGATATTTCCCGCCAAATGGCAGAAGCACCGTCCCGGCGCCTATGGTGCTGTCAAACCTCTCAACAAGGCCCTTCTGGCTGCAAACATTGAGCCTCTCAAGGTTGTTGAGCCATGCCTTCTTTATATCGACATTGCACATCGATACCTCTTGAGGTAACTTTTCAAAGAAGTTACCCTCTTCCGAGGGGGCTGATACCACCGCCCTGCTCTTCCTTTTGACTCCGTTGGTATTCAAAAACTCCCTGCTTATATCCACTATGAGCTTCCCCCGCCACCATATCCTGACCCGGGGTTCACGGATTACATACGCAACCGGCGTGGCCTCCAGGTTTTCCTCGGCTGCAGCCGAGATAAAAGCCTGTACATCCTTGGGCGATACCAGCACCGCCATCCTCTCCTGTGATTCAGATATGGCAAGCTCGGTGCCGTCCAGCCCCTCGTATTTTTTGGGTATGGCATCCAGGTTTATCTCAAGGCCGTCGGCCAGTTCACCTATGGCCACCACCACGCCGCCGGCGCCAAAGTCATTGCACTTCTTGATAAGCCGGCTCACCGAAGGGTTTCTGAAAAGCCTCTGGATCTTCCTTTCGGTGGGCGGATTCCCCTTTTGGACCTCGGCACCCGACTTTACCAGCGACTGTTCATCGTGCTCCTTGGACGAACCGGTAGCACCGCCGCACCCGTCACGGCCAGTCCTTCCGCCGAGAAGTATTACGACATCGCCGGGCTCAGGCTTTCCTCTCACCACGTTGTGCCTTGGTGCGGCACCGATCACCGCACCCAGCTCCATCCTCTTTGCCACATATCCCTCATCGTAAACTTCTACCACCTGTCCCGTGGCAAGGCCAACTTGATTCCCGTATGAGCTGAATCCTTGAGCAGCTACCGTGGTTATCTTGCGCTGCGGCAGCTTCCCAGGGAGGGTCTTCTCAATCGGGGTCCTGGGGTCACCGCTTCCCGTAATTCTCATTGCTTGGTACACATAAGCACGTCCCGACAGAGGGTCCCTTATGGCCCCTCCAAGGCAGGTGGCCGCCCCCCCAAACGGCTCTATCTCAGTAGGATGGTTGTGCGTCTCGTTTTTGAACATCACAAGCCACTGCTCTTTTTGGCCATTTATGTCCACGTCAACCACAATGCTGCTGGCGTTTATCTCGTCGGACTCCTCCAGGTCGTCCAGCATGCCCTTCTTTTTAAGCTCCTTCATGGCAATGGTGGCTATGTCCATAAGGCAAATATCCCTATCGTGCTCTTTGTCACCGTAGACGAACTTTCTAGAATCCAGATAGCTTTCAAGTGCAGCTTTTATTGGACGGGTATACTTGCCATCCTCAATTTCAATGTTCTCAATCTTCGTTAAAAATGTGGTATGGCGGCAGTGGTCGGACCAGTAGGTATCCAGCATGCGAAGCTCGGTTATTGTAGGGTCCCTTTTTTCGATATTCTTAAAGTAGCCCTGGCAAAACTCCAGGTCGTCAAGCGACATGGCAAAACCCTTATCTTCTATGAACTCAGCCAGCTTCTCTCTTCCCCACCGTGTAAATCCCTCTATCGTTTCCACATCAGCCGGAGGTTCAACCTCGACTTCAAGCGACCCCGGCTTTTCGAAAGAGGCTTCCCTGCACTCAATGGGATTTATGCAGTAGCCCTTTATCCTATCAAACTCCTCTTTTGAGATATCGCCGCTTAAGACGATGACCCTGGCGGTACGGCACAGCGGCCTCTCGCCCCTGGTCAAAAGCTGTATGCACTGGCTGGCCGAATCGGCCCTCTGGTCATACTGCCCCGGTAGGTACTCTATGGCAAAGGCCTGCTCGCCATCCCTCAAAGGGAACTCCTCATCGTATACCATATCCACCGGGGGCTCAGAAAATATAGTATTTCTGCACGCCATGTATTCTTCATCAGAAAGCCCCTGCACATCATATCGGTTTATAACCCTGACATACTTAAGGCCTTTTATCCCCAGGTTGTACTTTAAATCCCTGTAAAGCGCTTGCGCCTCGACATCAAAACCTTTCTTTTTCTCAACGAATATTCGCCTTACCTTGCTCATGGCTATCTTATCTCCTTGAAAGCCAATAATTTATTCAGTTAATGTAAAAATATTCGATAATATATCCATATCTACAGTGGGATGATACCGCCCATAAACTGAACAATACAGTTAAATAATAACATAAAAATTCGGAAATTTGAATACTTTTTTATAATTTTTCTCATATTGTACGACATAGATGCTGCTTGGTAATTTTCGCAAAAACTTATGACCCCCGCTCCCATACCTTTGATCAAGGCTATACTGCATCGACCAATTCTTATAATTATAATGGGCTGCAGAATTGAGTAGCTATAGATTTAGAACTCCCTGTTTCGGTAAAATTTTAAAGAAAGCATATATGAAGTAGAAAGGAATAGAATAGTTATGATAAACGCCCCAGCTATTATATGCACATCCCATTGGTTGCTGAAAAGCCGAGTAGTCCATTTAGCAAGCTCGCTGTTCTTATCCTTCACTAATTCCGGTACAAGCATTCCACCCACAAAAAACAAGCCATAGAATAAAACAAAGTTGACCATTCTAGACTTTATATAACCTACTTTAAAAAACACAGGGAAGTAAATGCTGGTCATTACAATCAAGGAAAATAAGCACCCTGCAATGTCTTCAAATGACACGGGATATACTCTAACAGGTAACCGTAGTACGCTTATAATGCCTGCGAGTACAATATAATAAACAACAGCAATTGCTAAAAAAACAAACGTTGAAAGATATCTGGCAGCTACCACGGTGTCTCTACCCAACGGCAGGCTGTTTAACAGCATATCTGCTTTATTTTTATCATCATAAGCGCAGGCATACTGAGTCATCACATATGTTAAGGCTATAATGCTTGCTGGAACCATAGGACTTCCAATCTGCTGGAAGGATAATATTATAATCATTATATAGACTGCACCAAACAGGAAAGTCTTTTTTTGGATTAATATATCCTTCAGGATTAAATTAAACATTTTGTACCCTCCTTGTAAAATACAGCATTATATCATCAAGAGACGGTTTATCGATGACAATCCCATCCTTGAACATCTTGTTAAGCTGATGCTTATCCTTGACAAGCCCCTCAAAACCAAACCGGTTTTCCTTTATACCAATGAAGTGCTGCCTTATGCTTGTATTGAGTATTTCCTTCGGCCCTCTTACCAGTGCGTATTTTTCAAAGATATCATCTTTAGGACAGGAAAATATAATCCTGCCATCATTGATAAATGTTATATAATCCGCTATCTTATCCAAGTCCGAAGTGATATGGGTCGAAAAGAATACCCCCTTGTTTTCATCCTGTATGACAGAAGTTAATATATCCAGCAGTTCACTTCGTATGATTGGGTCAAGGCCTGAAGTCGGCTCATCCATTATAAGCAATTCTGCATTGTGCGATAACGCCACAGCAAGAGAGAACTTCATCTTCATCCCTTTGGATAATTCTTTTATCTTTTTATCGGGAGGTAGTGAAAATTCCTTCAGGTACCTATTAAAAGCGCCATCATCCCAATTTTTATACAAAGGCGCTATCACTCTTTTCATCTCTGCTACCGTTAGTTCTTCATAAAAATAGTTTTCATCGAATACAAACCCAATCCTATTCTTTATCTCTTTTTCGTGTTTAATATTGTCAAGCCCAAAAACTTTAATCTCCCCACCATCCTTTTTAAGCAAATTCATTATGAGTTTTATAGTTGTGCTCTTCCCTGCACCATTTGGACCAATAAAGCCCATAATATATCCTCTTTCCAAAGTAAAGCTTATATTTTTTAGAGCAAAACCCTTGAACTCTTTTTTAAGACCTTTGACCTCCAAAATAGGCGCCATACTATACCTCCTCATAAAGTATTCTTAACATTTCCTGCATTTCCTCGAGGGTCAATTCTATGGTTTTGGCAGCATCCACTGCCTCCGCCAGTTTTTCTTCCACAATTTTTAAGCGCATCTCTTTCAATAGCTCTTTATTTTGAGCCGCCACAAAAGAACCTTTTCCTTGAACCGTTACAATATATCCGTCGTTTTCCAATTCCTGGTATGCCCTTTTTGTAGTGATAACGCTTATTTGTAATTCCTTCGCCAGACTCCTTATGGAAGGTAGCATATCCCCCTCTGTAAGTTCCCCTCGCATAATCATATTTTTAATCTGCCTTGCAATTTGCTCATAAATTGGCTCTTGTGAAGAATTTGAAATAATGATATTCATGCCCGGGCGATCACTCCTGTATATTAACATATTAGTGTTTATATACAGTATATACACTAAGAACAGTTTTGTCAATATTATATTTCCCAACACTTTTTATCCCAGAGTAATTCTACATTTTGGCAACCGTTATATAATTTTTATTTTCCTTTGCTTTATAAAGGGCCTTATCCGCAGTTACAAAGAATTGCTCTATATCATCAATATTTGCTCTTCCGTCAATTGAGGCTATGCCAATGCTTACGGTTATGCTGCATGTAACCCCTTCACAGCAAAAACAATGCCCCTCTACCGCCTTCCTTATGGCATCCGCAATATTAAAGGCTTCATCTATATTGGTTTCAGGTAGAGCCATCACAAATTCCTCTCCACCCCAGCGAGCGATAATATCATCCTTTCTTGCCTTGCTTCGCAGAATATCAGCAAACTGCCGCAATATGAAATCCCCCACGACATGCCCGTATGTGTCGTTTATGCTTTTGAAGTTGTCAATATCAATGAGAAGCAGCGAAAAAGGTGGTTTTATCTTCTTGTTCAATACCCTTTTGTAGAAATACCTTCTGCTGTGCAGGCCGGTCAGCATATCAGTATATGCTTCTTTATACAGATTATAAACCAAAACTCCGAAAAACACTTTGCTCATTATCTGGACTGTCATAATAAACATCCATATCAGGCTGTAATTTAAGGCATACCTTTTGCCCATGAAAAGTACCATAAACCATGACGATAAGTCGGCCGATATTAAAACAATAAGAATCAACTCATTGACTTTTCTCTTCCTCAGATCCACCTTTTAAACCTCCATATTCTATATAATACTTCACAATGTACTGGTCTACCCTCTGGCTTATTTTAAAAATAATTTCTTTACTCATATTCATTTCAATGGCGTTATTGAGTAAATTTCTGGCTATTTCAATGCTGGTCTTGGTGTCCACGCAACCACCTCGCCAATAACCATTATACATAATTTTACATTATATATAGGCTAATTGGCAATCATAAAAATATACAACTTGCAAATTCAGATAAACATCAAAATTGAGTAAAGTAAGAGTATATAAAGTCGGGAGTGGATAAGATGTCAAGCAGAACAGAACCTGATAACAAAGCAATTGGCCAAAGGATACGTGCAGAAAGGAAAAAACTAAACCTTTCAAGGGAAGAATTCGCAGAAATCATTGGGCTTTCTGATTATTACGTTGGACAGTTAGAACGAGGCGAGAGGCAGATGAGCCTTCCAGTTCTAGTTAAAATAGCGAAGTGTTTACATATATCTTTGGATTACCTTGTTTTTGGGAAAATTCCCAGTGCCGAACCTTCCGTTAACGAACCTCACGATAATTACACAAGCCTAAGTGATGAAGAGCTAAATGAGCTGCTTGGCAAGTGTTCTTCTAAAGAGCTGGAGCTAATTAAAAAGCTTATAAAGGTGGTTCTTCCCTATGTTAACATAGAATGATTTAACTCACACCCAGAATGATTAACTTACATAACTCAAACTTCGCAGTTAAATATTGACTGCTAGACCTTGAAAAATCAATAATTCAGCCAATTTATATACCTATTAAGATGCTTTTTTATACTCCA
>NZ_FOXR01000008.1:0-86172 GCF_900115765.1 Caldicoprobacter faecalis
AAATTATCTCTGTAATATTTTTTAAAACCCATAGTTGACATTTTTACTGAATAAAATTATCCTTTTTGAGGTGACATTTTCACAGACTATTGACAACAATATTTTTAAATCTCAGACACTATTTTGAACAAAAGCCTGGCTTTTTATACTACCCAATGATTTTTATGGTATAACCCCGCTATAGAAATTGCCGATCTATTGAAAATTCCACACCGAAGAAAGCACCTGGAAAACACCTGTTTTATTCGTCCTTCACAGCTTTACCAACCGCACTTTTCCCCATGCACCCATCTTGTCATCTACAACAATTACCACACCCAAAACCCCTTGAATCCGCCTGGCAAGATGAACACCCTTTTCAATATCATCCGGAGTCTTCACAACATTCCCCACAGCGGTAGCGGCTGCATCGGCCAGCGCAGTATCATGGGACAATATGACCACTGCATCGGCCCTGCCAAAGCTCAACGAATGCCCTATCTTGCCCGATGAGGTGCAAACCCCTATTGGCGTGTCTTCCGCAGAGATTTTAAGCCCAATCTTTTGACTCAAAGGAGAAGCGCCCGCAAATATGGCTATGACCCTTTCGCGGAAGCTCTTGAGAAAGATATCCCCACCGTTTTCCACAATCACCTCGGGCGAGTATTGCAATAGTTCCATCCCGACAAATTCGCTTATGGCACCCGCAACCGCTGCCATAGGCCCTACGCCGGCCCTTTGCGCAGCATCGCACATCCGTCGCACTATCGCCGGTGCATCCGGCAAACATTTAATTGGCACCAGCGAGGTTAAAAACCTGCTATCTTTCCTGATGTAATCTTCAATATCCTTTCTGTATTTTTTGACCAGCTGTAGGGCCTCCTGACGCAGCATTGAATGTGCACCGATATCCAGATCGGTCTGTTCCACCTTTACATTGAAATACACCAAATCCTTTGCCCTGTATAACTCTCTATAAAACCTTTTTTCTGCCATAACACCACTTCTATTTAAAAAACATACGAAACAAATATTTTACAGAAAAATATTCACATCCATGGCATTTAGAGGACAGGTTTTGACGCACAGCTCGCATATCAGGCATTTGCTGTGGTCAAAGGTCAGCTTCCACTCATTTCTATCCATGCTCAAAGCCCTGGACGGGCAGACAGCGGTGCAGGCACCACAGTGAACGCATTTCTCCTCATGCCAAATTATATTCTTGTTGAATATCCTGTATTGTACCCCCTGCTCCTTTAAATACTGCAATCCCTTTTCTATGTTTTCCGCAGTACCTTCAAGCTCAGCCATCAGCCTTCCTTTTTTGTTGGGCTGGATCTGAGCCTGCAGGATATTGAACATGAGGTCATAATCCTTGACCAGGCGATAGGTTATGGGCTTGTCGGTCTTCTCAGGAGGAAAATACATAAACAGCTTTATCTTCTGCAACTGCACTTACTTCACCTCCCTTTCCTTCAAAGGGTTAAAGCGCCGGTCTTCAGGCAGTTTCTGTATAGGTTCCTGCAGTAAAAACTCGCCTTTTAATATCATTTCCTTGAGTACCTGCGCAATCTCCCGCGCCTTTCTCAGGCTGGATAGCGGTGCTGTAGGTACTTTCTTACCGTTGAGCTCAATTGTACCACTTCGCAGCTCTTCATAGCTAACTTTGCGCAGCACAGGTCTCGAACGGCTGGGCACGCTGTAGTCTACAACCTGCGTATAAATGTCACGATTGCGTACCGCTAAAAATTTAGCCATATCCTCATCCAAAACCGGAATGGGAATGCCGATCCCCACAAACAGAGTAGTACCGTATTTTTCATAGCTGGCCGCCCTTATGAACCGACTGCTCATCTGCTTCATATCCCCTACAACCGCGAGGGTGGCTCCTGAATACTGAATAACTCCATCCCTAATTACTTCTTTATTTCTCACAAACTGCGTACCTTCCCACGCAACATAACCCTGAGCACCGCCGATGAATATCCTGGTCCCAATACCTATAGTCCTGAGCTCGGGATCGTTGAGCAACGGGCTCAGCTCCCCCGATGTACAATAGGTCACATTCCCATATTGAGGCAGAAGGGTACCCATATAGGTGTAAAGTATTCTATCCGATGAGTTGGTAGCAGCATTGTAATTTTGATACGCGTTCCTGGGATTGAATAAATACGCCTGGTTCAAGTCATCTAAGGTAATGTACGTGGTTATCTCTTTCCTTGGATAACAGTCCGTTCCATACGACTCTGCGCGCAGCTTGATCTTCTTTCCATCTATTAAATCCTGAATCACATGCGCTCCACCGTATTCAAAACCTTGCGTCTCAGACAGCTCGGTAGCGCCTATATATGTGTCTACTGCAGCCAATCCCCCATAGGCTGGCACATCATTGAGCCATATCCTATTCATACGGATAGGGGGGTCTGAATGGCCAAAATTGATGAAAGCTCCGCTGGAGCACATAGGGCTGAAAGTCCCTGTCGTAACCACGTCCACCTCTTTTGCCGCCTGAGCAACTCCCTTTTCTTCGACCAGGTCTTTGAACTCTTCGGCAGTCAGCACAACCACTTTACCATCTTTTATTTTCTCGTTAATCTCGTCAAAAGTCTTAGCCATTCCTTCTCCCTCCCCTTACATCTTACAACACATATATTTTTTAAGTACACTTGTGCTGGATAAAAAATCAACCTGATAAATATTACATACTATTGTACAATATCTTTAACTTTTGTACCATACTTTTTAACAGAAATTTTTATAATTTTTTAATCCAATAGTTTGTCATAACCAAAATTTTCTATGTAAATAACTTACATTGTATCATTACCTACATTTAAACACCTTTACACAGCCTTATTAAATCGTCAACATAAGCTGTCGCAAGACACTCCACAGTGTCAGCCGCACCGTAATAAATCTTGACTTCTCCGTCATCTTCCAGAATCATTCCTCCTGGAAATATAACGTGATTCCTAAACCCTCCCTCAACTTCATAATCAGCTTCAGGTGCCATCAAAGGTTCTTTGTAAACTCCAATTACCTTAGAAGGATCCTCTAGGTCCAAAAGCATTATCCCTGCACAATACCTCTTCTTCCAGAAAGGTTCCCAACCATTTTTCCCTCTATTTGGATCTATATCTACCGCATGGAAGATTACAAGCCAACCTTCTGGCGTCTTAACAGGTGGCGCACCAGGCCCTATTTTATCGTTAGCATAGGGTACATTTTCAACCCCTAACAACAACTTTGAATTTCCCCAGTACACCAGGTCAGGAGAGTCAGAAATCCAAATATCAAAACGATCCTTCCCCCCTCGTCCATAGACTGGAAATGGACGTTCCAACCTCATATATTTATTACCAATTTTTTCTGGAAATAACACCATATTACGGTTATCTGGAACCGTCATACTAAGAATATCAAATTTCTCAAAATCTTCAGTTACAGCAATACCTCCTCTAATTCCATGTTTCGTATCAACCGCAAAACACATATATACTTTCCCATCTATTACTGTTAAGCGAGGGTCATACGCACGTAAAATTTCATCATCCTTAAGTTCAAAACACGGCTTATCCTTTACTTCCCAATGTATACCGTCGTCACTAAAAGCAAGCCCTAAGTTTGTCCCCTCTAATCTTTGTTCCTCAATAGAACCATAATCATTCCGAAATACCATAACATATTTACCTTGGTATTTGGTAACTCCTGCATTAAATATTAGAGTAGCTTTATAAGGAACATCTTTGTACGACAATATAGGATTGTTTTCATAACGTTTTATAACTGGGCTGGATTTCAAAATCGGTGTTAATTGATTGCTCATTTTTATTTCACTCTCCTCTTCAGATACTTGTGTTTATCGTTCCCAAACCCAAAAAATATAGATAATTTTCTATACTTCAATAACCGTTTTAATTGTCCCATTTTTACGGGTAAATGTAATAATCTACATATTCGTTACTCCTGAGTCAATTATACACCGGCGGTGACACAATGAACCACTAAAAATCTATTTACGTTTAATAGCCCTAAACTGTCCAGGAGACATTTGTTCATACTTCTTAAACACCCTCATAAAACTTTGAAGGCTTAAACCTATATTTTTAGCTATCTCTTTCATAGTCATATCAGTAAATTCCAAAAGTTGTTTTGCTCTCTCTATGCGTTTTAACGTAAGATATTCCGTAAAGGTCATACCAACTTCTTCTTTAAACACCCTGCTTAAATATGAATCACTTGTGTACAATTTCTCAGCTACAACGCTCAAGCTAATTTCTGGATCACTAAAATGTTCATCTATATAATTCTTGCACTTAATTACTATATCCTTGCTTTCCTCTTTATGCTTGTACTCTAAAAAAGTAATTATATCCCGGCATAAGCATTCCATCCATTGCCTTATATCCTTCAATGTTTCCAAACTATCTAATTCACCATACAAAAAACGTCCCTCGAATAATTCTGATTCTGTATACCCCATATCATATATAGATATCATTATATAGCCTACTAACTGAATAAAAAATTGTCTTATATAATTACAAGACTTATTCTTAAGATATGTTACTATATCATCTAATATCATACTAACTCTTTTAACATCCATTGCTTTTATATACATAACTAATTCCTTTTCCTTATCATATGGATAACTATTAACACCTTCAGAAGCTGGCTCCACATCTTCTATAAAGATAACCGAATGTTTTCCGTATAGCAAACGATACTTTATAGCCTCTACAGCTTCTAAATAAGATTTACCTAGCTCATCAGTCTTGTGATACAGTCGACTAACCCCTATACTTATAGTGAATCCCATGTACTTTTTTATGCTATCCATTATCTCAAAGCATAAATACCTAACAGTACGCTTATAATCCAAATAATATTCAGCTTGAGGAAGATTCACCACAAAAACTACCGTATAATCCTCAGATGTTACAAAACCCTTATATTCTGTATTAATTATCTCTTCAACTACATTTTTTACACTAAATAAAAACACCTCTTTATCTATATTGCTCATATTCTTCATATCGTCAATTTCCGCTGCCAGCGTAACAAAATTATCAAATTTTATGTTTATGCCATAAGAACTAAGATCGTCTGCTATATTATTACCTATGACGTTTCTGCCTTTTAATATATCTAATAATATTTTATCTTTTACCACAGGCCAGATATTTTTCCATCGTTTTTCTAAATCCTTATTGCGATGCTGTAAAGTAGAAAGATAATTGTTTATAACTGCATATTCATCGATTTTTCGATTTATATAATTGTTGCCTTGCCAAGATAAAATAATAGATTTTACCGGTTTATATAGTCGCTTACTCATTAAAAGCGAAATGACAATACCCATTACAATAAAAAACATTGTCACAACCACTATACCACGTCTAATAAGCATACTACCAGACATTAACGACTGTATAGGAGTTACTATAACATATTTCCAACCGGGTATACTGGAAGGCAAAAAAGAAATTATGCTGGGTTCACCATTTATATTATCTCTGAATTCATTCCCCTCTTCTTTACTTAATATCTGAGAGATATAAGAATATACACTTAAATCCTTACCTATGAGCTGCTTGTTTGCAGCTGCAACAACACCACCATTGGAATCTAATAGATATAATCTTTGATTTTCATAATTATTTTCATAGTACTCCATCATTGAACTCAGTGAATATAAATCGATATCAACTATAAAAGCAGCTTTCTTGTAATCTGATAAAAGGGGTAACTGTCTCACATATGATATGACCGGTATAATACGCCCCGAACGCTTCGATTTAGTCCATCTTGGACCTAACCATAATACATTAGCATTATTATTTTTTAACTGGAAAGCCACATCTTCGTTCTTAAAGCCTTTTTCATCGAATCGCCCATTAGATGTAATAAAAACTTTATCATGTTTATAATATATCACAACATCGTCTATAACACTGCTATTTGCCGTCAAATGCGTGACAAATTGATTGATATTCATAAGTTTTTTCTGGGCCAGATAATCACCAGTAGAAGAAGGCAAATTTACCCCATCAAAAGTTTCTATAACCAATCCATTCTGGATAAAAGAAGCATCTATTTCATTTAATATACCGTCTATCTTTTCCTTATATACGTCCAGAAGCGTTTTGTTGAATTTTATAGCCTCTTGTTGTATAGATAAAACAGAAATATTATAAGCAAAAATTCCAAATGCTAGCATGGGCACAATTACAAGCACTAAAAATGAAATGAACAGACGGTAATAAGCCCTGCCCATTTGATACTCCTCCAATTTATAGAATTCATATTTTTAATTATAATACATATTCATCATTATGACAAATAGTGTAAATTTGATTTTTAAAATTTCTATCAACAGGGCTTAGCCTATTGCATATCTGTAGTTTAATTCCGAAATTTGTAAAAATGTTGCCCAGGCAAAAATAGAGACTAGTATAAGCTTATTAATTGCGTAATATAACAAGATAGTTCTCCTACATCCATTGCTACATGAGAATGCATAGCGCTCTGAAGCAAAATCATAACTTTAAAAATATTATTGCTCCAGAGCGCATATTGCCAGTCCAGAGCTTAAAACCATGTTGGTCTATTAGTCTCTCAGTTAATACAAGCTGAAAAATTAATTTATACTGAAAAGTTCAAAACATTGCAAATATTATATTGTACACATTAACCCATACATCTACCTTTATTCAATACCATTACATATACTCATTGTAATCGTATAGCTCCATCAGCTTTTAATTGCATTATCAACTTCTGAGCATCCAGCTCAGAAGGCCATATACCTTCCTTTATAGCCATAGCAGCTGCTGTACCAGCCGCCTGTCCTAAAGCCGTACATGTAGGCATTACCCTTAAAGATGAATGGGCTTCATGAGTGCTGGAAATAGGCCTACCGGCTACCAGTAGATTATCTACATTTATTGGCAAAAGGCATCTATACGGTATACCATAATAATCACCTTCTGTCAATGACTTTATTACCGTACCTGAACCAGCAGGATTATGTATATCAACATTATAAGCACAGTAGCACACGGAATCTTCAAACTTGCGTCCATTCAATACATCTTCTTGAGTTAATACATATTTCCCAACTATACGGCGCGATTCACGTACCCCAATTTGAGGTGCTGATACCTGAAAATAGGAATTTTCAAAGCCGGGAACATATTTTTTAAGGAAATAAAACATCTCCCAGCATTGTTCCCTCGCTTCCAATTCAGCTTGTGTTAATTGCTCTGCATCGGTAGCATCTTTCATTACTATACGTGTCGTATTGAAATGTATCACATCAGGCTGCATTGTATCAAAAAATAATACATTTTCACGTGGGTTATGTATTTCCCCTCTAGCAACAGCACCTTTATAAAGCCGGTTTATCTCATCCCTAGATGGCATTCGCGAGCGATCGACATTGGCTACCCTGAAACACATGGTCATGGGCTGGGCAAAGCCATCTTCATCCCTACCTTTTCTACAAGGCACACCGGCCATATAGGCTACATCAGCATCTCCTGTACAATCTATAAATATTTTTCCTTTTATTTCATACACACCAGATTTATTAGCTACCCGAACGCTTTCTATAATGTTAGCGTCGCTTTTGATTACGCCTTCTACAAATGTATGTAGCAATATTTCTACTCCTGCCTTTTGCACTATTCGATTCAATACTAATTTCATAATTTCGGCATCAAACACGGTTCTATTTTTTAGCCCACCTAATTTATCTAATTCTTCCAATATCTCTTGAAATATACCAAATATAAGTTGATTTTCCGCCGTATAGGGGCGTTTAGCTTTAAAATAGCTCATGAAGGGGTTCACAAGTCCAGCTGTAGCCATACCGCCTAAAAAGCCATACCGTTCTATCAGCAATACATTTTCCGCCCCTGAACGTTTAGCAGCAACTGCAGCAGCTACACCAGTTAGACCTCCACCAGCCACTATGATATCATAGCATTGTTTCATGATAAATCCCTCCTAATCTGTGTTCTATACAGTTATTATACACAAAAGGGATGGTAGAAAACCACCCCTCTATTAACAATTAGTTTAATCTGCCATCGGCCTTTAAGCCCTCAATGATCTCTTCGCTGATTTCTTGGGCATGATAGACTTCATTAGCTGTCTTAACATATTCATCCCATTTATCAAGAGGTTCCTCTCCAATTATAAACTTTAGTAACATTTCTTGTTCATAGCGATTTAAATCAGCTCCATACTGCTTCCATATGGGCCCTGGGGTAAAGGCTTCAGCTACATTAGGCAATACTGGATTTTCCATAGCCGCATCTTCAAGATTTTCAGCATATTTGTCATATTTGGCATACCAAAAATCTGGATCCCATATATGCCGCATTTTTCCATATACTGCTACCCATTCGGCTTTGCCTTCTTCAGTAAACTCAATTTTGCCGTCCTTGCGTACAAAATGAGTACCTTCTATACCATACTGTGAAACCTCATATCCCTTACCATCAATGAGATAATCTAAGAACTGTATAAGCCGCTTGGGATCCTTGGCTTTAGATGATATCATAAAAACTCCATCCATAACACGGCTATCTCCTCTTAAGTATACGTGACCTTCTGGTCCTTTAGGAGGATTTGTACGAACCCATTTAGCATTTGGATCAATTTCTTTTATATTATGTTGAACTTCCAATCTAAATGGTAAATTCCATATATCATACAACATACCTGTCTTACCCTCTAAAGCTTTATTATTTAGTTGTTCCTGTTTATTGGTTATAAATTCAGGATCAATTAATCCTTCCTTATACAGCTTATTAACCCATGCCAGCGCATCTTTCATCCTAGGATGTTGTGTAACTCTTAATACCTCATTTCCTTCCTTTATATAAAAATCGCTTACAGGTATAACACCAAACGCTCCAAATAATGGACTTAATCCTCCTATACCACTGCACGTGTATGTAGCACCTTTATGTTCCTTGAAAGCTTTTAGTACATTATAAAAATCATCTATAGTCTTAAAATTTTCTTCTCCTAGCTTATCTTCCCATCCATCCCCTAATCTCAGCTCTTCTATCCAATCAAGACGTACAAATAATTGACTAGGATTTAACACATTTAATAGTGGTACTCCCCATATTTTACCCTTCATTTTAACCAAATTCCAATTTTCTTCAGGTATAATTTTTTGTAAATTAGGTCCATATTGCAACAGTTCATCAATTGGTATAAATGCTCCTTGTTCTGCTAATGTTTTCCAATCCATACCTGGTATAAACTGTATGAGTTCAGGATAATCACCACCCGCTATCATTACCTGTACTTTCTCTGCATATTCATTTAGCGGTATAATCACAGGATTAAACTTGGTATTAGTATCCTTTTCAATAACCTGCTTTATGGGATCATTCTCAGGTGGCAATTCCCTCATCCATGCAAATACCCAGTCAAATTCATAAGGCTCTTCTTGTTGAGCTGCTAAACTATCTTGCCCTTTTGAATCAGTTTCTCCTTTTTTTGCGTCAGATACAGTTTCTTGAGCTGGTTTATCCGAACTGTTCACACACCCCGCCAATACCGTCAAGACAAAGCTTACAACCAATAAAACCAAAAATAATTTATAATTTTTCCTCATAAAATATACCTCCTTCTTTTCTATTCTTTTATTGAACCCAGAAGAATGCCCTGGGTAAAATACTTTTGTAAAAAGGGATATACCATTAATATGGGTATAGTAGTAACGGCTATCACAGCCATACGTACAGCCAACATAGACGCTTTGTGAGTTTCTATATCCAAAATTAGATCTCCAGTTGCACTAAATAATATTCGTCTAAGGACAACTTGCAATGGATACAATCTTGTATTGTTAATATACAGTATAGCATTGAAAAAAGAATTCCAATAACCGACCGCGTAAAATAATGCTATAGTGGCCAACATAGGAGCCGATAACGGTAGCATTATTTTAAATAGTATGACAAAATCATTAGCACCATCCAACTTAACCGACTCTTCTAAACTATCTGGAATGGTAAGAAAGTAATTTTTGATTATTATAAGATTAAAAGCACTAACCAAACTCGGTATTATCAATGCCCATATTTTATCGATAAGGCGTAAACTCTTTACCACCAAATATGTAGGAATGAGGCCGCCATTGAATAACATAGTAAACACTATCATAAATAATAAAACTTCTCTACCAGGCAAATTTTTGCGTGATAATGGGTAAGCTGTCAGCACAGTTATTAACAAGCTCAACAGCGTACCTACAACAGTTATAAATAAACTGATTTTAAAGCCTTGTGGTATGGTGTCAGTCTGAAAAATTTGATTATATGCAGTAAAATCCACCTGTTTAGGAAAATAAAGTATATTTTTACTTACATTGGGTAACTCTACTGTTGGAGTGACTGATACTAAAAGAACATACAGAAATGGGAACAACGTTACAATTGCTATAACTATTAAAATAAAATAGATAACTATTTCCCAAATTTTTTCTTCCGTAGTCTGTTTTATCACCCTATCACCTCCAACTTTACCATATACCCGATTCACCCATTCTTTTCGCAATCCAATTAGATGTAACTACCAATATAAATCCTACCACTGATTTGAAAAGGCCAACTGCAGTAGCCAAACTATATCTCATACCTTGTATCCCAGTTCTGTATACCCATGTATCTATTATATCAGCTACCTCATATACTGACGGATTATACATTATAAATATTTGTTCAAACCCAGCATTTAAAATATTCCCTAACCTTAAAATGAGTAAAATTGCTATAGTACTCATAATACCAGGCAAAGTTATATACCAAGTTTGTTGCCACCGATTAGCTCCATCTATTTGAGAAGCTTCATATAATTGTGGATCTATACTAGATAATGCTGCTAAATATATGATTGAATTCCATCCTACTTCTTTCCAAATGCTTGATACCACAAGTACAGTTCTAAACCATTCTTTAGAAGCCATAAAATAAATAGGCTGACCGCCAAACATTTTAATAATATTATTAACTACTCCTGTTTGAGGTGAAAGCAAATCGGTAAACATTCCACCTATAACTACCCACGATATAAAATGAGGTAAATAGCTTATAGTTTGTATAGTTCGTCTAAATATCATGTTCTTTACTTCATTGAGTAACAACGCTAATATTATAGGAGCTGGAAATCCCCATATGAGTTTATAAACGCTAATTATAAAAGTATTCCACAAAATTTGCCCGAAGAATGGTGATTCAAAGGCCTGTTTAAAGTATTTAAAACCTACCCATGGACTCCCTAGTATCCCTTGCATTATATTATATTCTTTAAAAGCAATAATGGCACCATACATAGGTACATAATGAAATATGATAAAAAAAGTAATCCCGGGTATGAGCATCAAATACAAATATTTATATTTACTTATAGTTACGATAAACTTCTTTACAACTATATTAGGTTGCTTTCTCTGTTGTTTAACTGCTGCATAATGATTTAACAAAGTATTTCCTCCTTTCTTTGCTTTTTATTTTATGTATCTTGCATTGCTACGTCAATAATTACAATTTTACTTCTAAAAATACAAAAGAATTGCCAATTTTATAAGCAATCCTATCAAATATATTTAGTAATTATCAATTTTTGATTATTATTTTTTGACTACAGTAATACTTCAGAGCAAACAAAAGTACACCTGCAAAAATTTTGGAAAAAATTAAAAAACGGGTAAAAATTTACCCGTTTTTTAATACTCCAGCTCCATAGGTTCTCCCCTAACCTCAAATTCGCCTACAAGAATGGGGGTCTTTGCAAGGGCTTCGCTTCTTTTATCCGGCTGCCTGCCTCCCACCATGACCCTAAACCTGCCCGGCTCCAAGATGCATCTGCCGTCGTTGTCTATAAGCGCCATCTGCCTAGGAGTCAACGTGAATGTGACAGTTGTGGTCTCACCCGGCTGAAGCTTAATTCGTGAAAAACCTTTGAGCTCATGAATGGGCACATCCACCGATGCCTCCAAGTCTTTTAAATACAGCTGTACCACTTCATCTCCAGCCATGTTGCCGGTATTCTTTACATCCACCGAAATAGTAATGGACTGCCCAGCTTCTATAACTTCTGCACTCAACTTCAAGTTACTGTATTCAAAAGTTGTGTAGCTCAATCCATACCCAAATGGGTACAATGGCTCATCCTCCATGTATCTATAGGTCCTGCCCTTCATGCTGTAATCGGTAAATGGCGGCACCTGATCCAGGGATTTAACAAAAGTAACCGGAAGCCTCCCACCAGGATTGTAATCACCAAAAAGTACATCTGCAATTGCCGTTCCACCCTCTTCTCCCGGATACCAGGCCTGCAATATAGCCGGCACATTCTCCTGTGCCCAGTTTATGGACACTGGGCTACCGCTGAAAAGCACCAGTACAACTGGTTTGCCGGTAGCACATACAGCCTTCAATAGCTCTTCCTGCATACCAGGAAGATCCAGGCTGGTTTTATCTCCTCCAGCTGTGGACCTCGCCGCATCCCCTTCCTCGCCTTCCAACTCGGGCGACAGCCCCAAGCACATTATGACCACGTCTGCCCTCTGAGCGGCAGCCAAAGCTTCCGCAAAACCTGCAGTAGCCTCCTGTCCCCAGTAACTAGACTGCGTACTGGTAAGATCACATCCTTCAGCGTAATATACTTTCGTTTGAGGCGAAACCTTCGCACGTATACCCTCCAGAGCGGTCACATATTTAGAAGGCGTACCGTTGTAATTGCCCAGCAACACCTTCTTGTTGTCAGCATTGGGACCAATTACCGCAATCGCTTTCAAATCCTTCCTAAGCGGGAGCAGTCCGCCTTCATTCTTGAGCAATACCATCGACTCTCTTGCCATTTCTAGAGCCAGCCTGCGGTGTTCCTCACAATCATTCACTTCATAGGGTATCTGGGCATAGGGAACCCTCTCCGGCGGGTCAAACATCCCAAGCTTAAATCTGGCTTTAAAGAGTCGCTTCACAGCTCTATCGATTGTCTCTTCGGATACAAGTCCCTGCTTTACCGCATTGACCAAGCTTTCAAATACCCTGCCGCAGTTGAGGTCACAGCCGGCATTAACAGCCAGTGCCGCCGATTCCTCTGGAGTATTGGTCACCTTGTGGTGAGCATGAATATCGTAGATGGCTCCGCAGTCAGACACAACGTAGCCGTCAAACCCCCACTCATCCCTTAAAATCTTTTGAAGCAGCGTCGGGCTGGCACAACATGGCTCTCCATTGGTACGATTATACGCGCCCATTATGGATGCTGCCTTGCCTTCCTTTACGCATTCCTTAAACGCCGGCAAATATGTCTCCCTCAAATCTTTCTGACTGACTCTGGCATCAAAGGAGTGGCGTAGAGGTTCAGGACCACTATGTACCGCATAATGCTTGGGTGTGGCTATCGCCTTCAAATATTTAGGATGATCACCCTGTATACCCTTTACAAATGCCACGCCCATTCGGCCGGTCAAATAAGGATCCTCGCCGTAGGTTTCCTGACCCCTTCCCCACCTGGGGTCGCGAAATATGTTTATATTAGGAGACCAAAATGTCAACCCTTTGTAAATCCCCCTGTCGCCCTGGCGCACGAACTCGTGGTGCTTGGCCCTAGCCTCATCAGATATGGCACACGCAACCCTGTACAGAAGCTTATCGTTAAACGAAGCAGCCATCCCTATGGCCTGTGGAAATACGGTGGCAATTCCTGCTCTGGCCACGCCATGAAGACATTCATTCCACCAGTTATATTCGGGGATGCCCAGGCGCGGTATGGCGGATGAAGCATATATCATCTGCGAGACTTTTTCCTCAAGCGTGAGGCGCGAAACCAGGTCATCCACCCTTTTTTCTAAAGGCTGATCCGGATCAAGGTAGATTGGAATACCGCCATTTTCGTTTTGTTTTGCATTATCGCTCATTTTCAAACCCTCCTCATCACAAGACGTAATACGAATCGGTTACAATGTTTTAATATTGTTATTCCTGATATTCGCAATAACAGATAATGTAGAAAAAGCTTAGTTTAAAGCTCAAAAATATTTTACCACACTTTTAGTATTTGTTCTGCTTAATTTTATTTCTTTTTTGAAAATTATGCATCTTAGGTAAAACAATAAAAAGCGCCCTGCTGTATAATCATAACACCTTAAACCGGTTATTTAAAGCAGGGCACCTGTGAACTACCAACCACCTATAGAGGTGGTGGCTTCATGAGAAGTTTGGTAGTCTAAGCTACCCTTATTCTCACAGGGTGGTTCACACACCCACTACTGACTATCCGCTCCACAGCAGACTCGCCAGCTACTTTCCTTAAAATTTTTCTGAGTTTTGTACATTATCTATCACCCAAGGAATATTATATCACATTTTTAGCAATTCATCTCCATCTTGTAGAAGATGGAGTCTTCTTGCGTATTTGTTGATAATAGAACGATCAAATACCACACCGTTTCCCATAACAACCAATGAGCCCATCGCTGATCTTATAAACATAAATCTTACATGACGCTTTATTTCTCATACACCGGGTCAACGATGACACCCATGAACAGCAAGCTCCCCGTCTCATTATCGCGTATTACAAAGAAGAATGGACGATTCACTATCATGCTAAAGTTATCGACGGGCAAAGACGTTATCCCCACCTCTACCGAAGTTGCTCCTGATGCTTCGGTGCCTTGCTCATTGGTCTCTACAAAAGTCTTGTGCTTTACGCTGCTTATATACACATTGGCTCCTGGCGCAATGGGATGCATCTTGCTGAAGTTGGCTTTCTCAGCATCAAATGCCACTTCCATGCCCAAAGCCTTTAATGCCTCGTTGAGCTCAACCTCATACTCCAGTTTAAATTTCGGCAGTCCAACTTCGCCCTGAGTGTTAGAGAGTGAGCTCATCCACTCCTCCCATTTTTCAAAGGTTATGCCGCTGCAAAACTCATTTAGGTCAACGCCCTCATCGGGCAAAAATACCACCATACTTACCCGTCCATTGCCGTACGTGAGGCTTACAGCCTGGAAGTTTTCCCCCTTGTAATAGGGATATTCTTTCCCTGTTTGGAACATTATTGGGTGAGCCTTTTGAGTACCATCGTCCAGGGAAAACGGCTCTTCTCGCGTAAGACTGGGGTCAAACTTATTTGTCCAGCTCCCTTTGAAATACAATGCGTTTATGAGAAACATGATGGTATCGGGAGATATGGTATCCCCAACGATCTTCTCGATCTTGTCTCTCGTCTGCTTCTTCACCCAGTTGTTTATAGTTTTGGAAGCATTAGGTGAATCAAAGTCCAGCTCCTGTACCTCGGCACCGTAGAACTTCCTGTTTATGTCTAGAAACTCATCATAGAAAGACATTCCCTTGCGTGCCCATAGCGAATTGGCTATAACCACTTGAATGTCAGGATCCGGGTTTTGAAGAATGGTTTTAAGGTCTGCATAAGCCTTATTGAAATCCTCTATATCGATTCCCTGTACTTCCAAAACCTCTGCCATGGCATTCTTTGTTTCTCCATCCGCTCCGTTGTATGCCATTGCCAGCGCCATAGCAATACTTGCAGGAGAAATGAACACGTTTTCGCCAGGCTGCTGCTCAATGAGCTGCTTGAATAGTTTAAATGCAAACCTGGTGTTGGCTTCCACCAACCTGCTATCCACCTCTTTGGCAGGAGGCAGCAATTGTGAACTCCCAATGGAAGCTCCGCCAAACAGCCCGGAATCGCCAAAATATCTTCCAATTGAACTGCAGGAAACCGCCATGAGCATCACTGTAACCAATAATATATACATAAAGAATTTGGTAAAATCTTTCATCGCTTTCCCTCCTTATATCGTTTTCTGTTCGATGTAATAGACGATAGCATAACTTAAAAAGTTGCATTATTTTTCCCTTTTTTGAATGACGAATAATTAATAATCCAGTCGAGGATACTATAACTAGCAAATTCATGAAAGGAGTGTTGTATGTGGCACAGCTTAATCAACTAGAGCTTCAAAACTTGAGGCATCTAATAGGTGCCCATGAAACGGCATACCAGAAGTTACAGATGTATGCTCAGCAGGCTGATGACCCACAAATCAGACAAATGTTCCAAAAATCGGCTCAGGATGCCCAAAAAGCCAAACAACAGTTAATGTCATTACTAAGCTAAAGGAGGTTTACCTATGAGAGAAAAAGATATGGTCAATGACGTGCTTTCTATGCTCAAAAGCAGCATAACCACCTATGCCAATATAATTGCCGAAGCCGAAAATCCTCAGTTCAGGCAAATGGTTCAGCAACTTAGAAACAACTGTGAAACCTTTCAGTACGACCTTTTCAATGTAGCTAAACAAAAGGGATATTATCAACCAGCAAAACAGGCCAGCCCTGCTGACATACAAGAAATGCGCTCGCAATTTATGATGAGTTAACCAGGCATATAAAAGTTAGCCGGGGAGGGTTGAAGCCCTCCCCAAATTTAATGTATCAAGTTAAAAACCTAAATTCTTAAGCCAACGAGCACAAAGCTCTGTCCAGCTGCTTACAGATGGTTCTCCCAACGCCAACCCCAAGCCATGTCGACCGTGAGGATATATGTGCAATTCAAATGGTACACCACACCGCCTCAACGCTTCAGCAAACAGTAAGCTGTTTTGCACCGGAACCGCTTGATCATCAGCGGTATGCCACAAAAATGTAGGAGGTGTATCCGGCGTTACATGAAGCTCATTGGACAAAAGTTTTATCAGCTCATCGGATGGATTTTCCCCTATCAGGTTTATCATAGAACCATGATGGCGGTATTCCCCAAAAGTTATAACAGGGTAGCACAATATCATAGCATCAGGCCGACAGCTCATTCTATCAATTGGATCTTCAGCATCAGCACGTCCATCATCAAAATGAGTCCCTACAGTAGATGCCAAATGCCCTCCTGCTGAAAAACCCATTACGCCAATATGATTGGGCTCAATATTCCAATCGGCCGCATGATAACGTACATAACGTATTGCCCGCTGCACGTCCATGAAAGGATACGGATATCTATAGGAGGGAGCAACACGATAATTAAGCACAAAAGCCGAAATCCCAATACTATTTAACCATAATGCTACAGGTTCACCTTCATGGCAAGCTCTCCTAACGTATCCACCACCAGGACATATAATAATTGCACCACGGGCATCACCACTGTTAACGATGTAAGGTACAATACTCGGCGTGTCTTCTTTTGTGTCACCTTTTGCCCCCGACGCACCGTTAGGCCAAAGCAATATTTCTTCCATAAACCAATCCTCTCACTTAATCTATTTTGATAAATTAGATTATAACACAAATTGCTTATGATCATGATTTCGGAGCGTTCATTTTAAATATATAACAAGCTCACAACAAAAATTTGAGATTTATGGTTGACATCTCAAGACAAATAGTTTAAAATGAATTACGCTAAGATGTGCCCGTAGCTCAGCTGGATAGAGTGTCTGACTACGAATCAGAAGGTCGGGGGTTCGAGTCCCTCCGGGCACGCCAGAAACCCTGTAACATCAAGTGTTACAGGGTTTTAATTTTTCCCGCGTATAGGGTTTCCCCACACTTTTCCCACAGTCAAAAAATATAATCAAAACATAACACACAAACTCTACTAAAACCATTCCACCGCGCAAAACAAAAAAGAGCGGCTAAAACTTCTTTATAAAGACTGACAAGCCTCCGTACAGTTTTTCTTACATCTTCTCTTGGCGCTTTGACACGATAAATCCTGATTGCAGCTGCAACTATACCATTTACATTTAGCATCCCATCCGGTTCTCCCACTGGTAGCTTGCATTGTTCCTTGCTCGTCGGTGGCCCGTCGTGAATGTAAATTAGACAAGACCTGTGCCATTGCTCAAGGTCATAGTCGGACTCTTTTATATCCCCACAAGGCTTGTTGCTGACCTTCTCTGCCATTTGATGCTCACCCCCTTACAAGAAGGCATAAAAATGCCACCTTGGCATATCGTGCCTTGGCGGTTACTAATGAGCTATTATCTCAAGCTCAGTTACGATATCTTTAATCGGCTTTCCGTCCAGTTTGAAATTATTAATAAAGTCATCAATTCCGTTAAATGTTTGCTCCGTCTCTTGTTTATAACTTTCTGCGATGTTTATTTTCTCGCCATCATAATCCAAAGAATATTCTTTCCCGTTATATTGGAATATTATCTCTCCAACATCGTCTATATCAGTTATAAATTCTTTAAGATTTTTGTATTTATCATAAGGCATCATACATCATCACCATCCCATATATCCTTTATAAACTCTTTTTCCTGTTCTGTAGGCTTACGCCATTTTTTCGACCGTTTGCCATCAATCCATTCATGTACATGTGGTACATCATGTGCCCATGGCTTATTATGGTCTGTAAGGTCAATATCTATTTTCGCATTTCCTTTTTCATCGTAAAATCTCCTCTGAATTATTTTGTTCAATTTGGGATTAATTAAGTCTATAACTGCATTAGGAAAAGCTTTTGTGCTTTTGTTTGCGGTACCTTTAATAGTAATTATACCACTTTCCTCATCAATTTTCACTATGTTGTTGATATTAAAGTTTGCAAGGTATTTATCCAACCCATTCAAATAATGTTTATCGATATTGTTTATCTTGTCACCTACTTTTTCAGTTTCAATCCCTTATAGGTAGACTAAAAACAAGGCTGGCAAATGTGTGCCTGGTAGAATGCGGTGTGTTTCAATCCCTTATAGGTAGACTAAAAACTTGTTATTGGGTACGGTATGTGTGATAATCCATATTGGTTTCAATCCCTTATAGGTAGACTAAAAACCAATAAAAAGAGGTGGGATAAACAATGAAAAAGTTGTTTCAATCCCTTATAGGTAGACTAAAAACATATTGTTAAGAATGGCAATTTTAGTCAGGGGACTATGTTTCAATCCCTTATAGGTAGACTAAAAACGATTTGGGTTGGACACAGGAACAGTTTAGGGAACGGTGTTTCAATCCCTTATAGGTAGACTAAAAACTCCGGTAGGTAAACAGCCCAATGTTCACTTTTACGAGGTTTCAATCCCTTATAGGTAGACTAAAAACTTGACATGCGGCATATTCGGATTTGGATGGCTGATGTTTCAATCCCTTATAGGTAGACTAAAAACGTGTCGAAACCCGGGGGGAAAGAACCAGGCTGACATGGTTTCAATCCCTTATAGGTAGACTAAAAACTTGAGCGTTATGCTCGGGTCATTGATGTTGTTTGGATGTTTCAATCCCTTATAGGTAGACTAAAAACGAGGTCGGTGCCATGTTCAAGCTGCAATACTGCGAAGTTTCAATCCCTTATAGGTAGACTAAAAACCTAAACCTAGCAATGCAATGCCCTTGCTGTACTAAACAGTTTCAATCCCTTATAGGTAGACTAAAAACTCGAGTTAGAGCAGCCAGCAGAAGAGCAACGCTGTTGTTTCAATCCCTTATAGGTAGACTAAAAACACTGTGTTTGTGAGGTCAGTCATATGAAAGATTATATGTTTCAATCCCTTATAGGTAGACTAAAAACCAATACAGGCTAATAACCTATGACGGCAAGACTTTCTGTTTCAATCCCTTATAGGTAGACTAAAAACCCGTGCCTGTACGCATTAATCAAGCCCACAATACCAACGTTTCAATCCCTTATAGGTAGACTAAAAACAATTTTGCTTCAGCATTCAAATCTTTTTTTACCGTGGTTTCAATCCCTTATAGGTAGACTAAAAACTAATAGCGGCCGGAACTGCACTTTCGGGGTTGACAGGTTTCAATCCCTTATAGGTAGACTAAAAACGTTGGCGGATATGGCGGATAGCGAAGTTACCTGCAATGTTTCAATCCCTTATAGGTAGACTAAAAACCATGGGATGGCAAGCTGGACGCAGCATTTAGACAGAGTTTCAATCCCTTATAGGTAGACTAAAAACCCTCGGCAGTCGAGCGTTATCGGCTACCACCATACCAGTTTCAATCCCTTATAGGTAGACTAAAAACTTCTTTATCGTCATCTTCTTCATACATCTCAAATCTTTGTTTCAATCCCTTATAGGTAGACTAAAAACGTTGTCGGGGGCATGCTATGGCTTCGGGTTTACGCCGTTTCAATCCCTTATAGGTAGACTAAAAACTTGAAGCATTCTTAAACAAAATCAATGCTTCAGATATGTTTCAATCCCTTATAGGTAGACTAAAAACTAACTGGATGTGGTAGTTTACATTTGCTTGCGTTTTTGTTTCAATCCCTTATAGGTAGACTAAAAACTTGGAGGGATAAATTGGAGAAAATCTTACAAAAAATGTTTCAATCCCTTATAGGTAGACTAAAAACCTTACGGCTATTTTAATGGTTTGCTGTAACTTGTCCCAATGTTTCAATCCCTTATAGGTAGACTAAAAACTTGAACTTCATGCCCTAAGCTACCACCTTATACAGCGTTTCAATCCCTTATAGGTAGACTAAAAACTCGGCAATAAGGCATTCGAAGAAAAATACCATGTTTAGTTTCAATCCCTTATAGGTAGACTAAAAACAAAGATGCACGGCTTTTTTGTTTTTGGGCAAAAATTTGTTTCAATCCCTTATAGGTAGACTAAAAACTTATTTATGGTTATACCGCAGGTAAAATCTATAAGGTTTCAATCCCTTATAGGTAGACTAAAAACTGTGGTAGCGACAATAATCCCGGATTCTCTCTCTTAGTTTCAATCCCTTATAGGTAGACTAAAAACGGAAAACGTGACGAGCTGCGGCCAGAATTTTTCCACGTTTCAATCCCTTATAGGTAGACTAAAAACCCGGTTGGCATGTGACAGTAGAAGGCTATTGTGGAAAGTTTCAATCCCTTATAGGTAGACTAAAAACTTAGCGCATCTTTAACAATGTCATTGTCTCCTTCTGCGTTTCAATCCCTTATAGGTAGACTAAAAACTTGATAAAACCCGTCAACGGCTCCCCCAGCGACATCTGGGTTTCAATCCCTTATAGGTAGACTAAAAACTTCCCCCGCCGGGTATAATGCTATTGCGAAAAAATAAGTTTCAATCCCTTATAGGTAGACTAAAAACCCATGCACGGGCACGGCGTTCTTGTTTCCGATTTTCGTTTCAATCCCTTATAGGTAGACTAAAAACTTGTATAAGGAGCTGGCAGGCAAGTCGAAAATGGTATGTTTCAATCCCTTATAGGTAGACTAAAAACCCGTAGGCTGGACGTCAAACAGGAGGTGCATGGGCAGGGTTTCAATCCCTTATAGGTAGACTAAAAACGCCCCAGTTGTGCACTATAAACACCCTATGGTTGAGGTTTCAATCCCTTATAGGTAGACTAAAAACGAATTTCTTTATGACATCGCCAAATATACGTGAAGGTAGTTTCAATCCCTTATAGGTAGACTAAAAACTTTTCAGGATTGGGTTGAGACACAATCCAAAGCTTTGTTTCAATCCCTTATAGGTAGACTAAAAACACTTGATTGGCGAGGAGATAAAATAATCCGCTTTGGGTGTTTCAATCCCTTATAGGTAGACTAAAAACAGGCAATGGGCTGAAACAGATGAACATAAGGTCAAAGGTTTCAATCCCTTATAGGTAGACTAAAAACGAGAAAGAGAAAATTGTTTATGGGAAGGGAGAGAAAGTTTCAATCCCTTATAGGTAGACTAAAAACGGATGAATTACTGGCTTTTATCAAGAAGGCGAAGTGAGTTTCAATCCCTTATAGGTAGACTAAAAACGTATTAAAGGCGTATTTGGTGCTATTTTGTCCTATGGTTTCAATCCCTTATAGGTAGACTAAAAACTCTACAGCGTCCAGCATATGGAGGGGCATTGCTAAGTTTCAATCCCTTATAGGTAGACTAAAAACTTAGCAAGGCGGGGCAATGTGAGTTTGTACAAAAAGAGTTTCAATCCCTTATAGGTAGACTAAAAACCGATGGCTAAGGCCCTCGATGAGGCATGGAAACACTGTTTCAATCCCTTATAGGTAGACTAAAAACTATATTACTGATCTCTGTTTTACCCCTGTCCCATATCTGTTTCAATCCCTTATAGGTAGACTAAAAACAAAAAGAAGGCTTACAGTATGTGAGCCTCAAGGACGGGTTTCAATCCCTTATAGGTAGACTAAAAACATGACAGAGGGAACGAGTTTGAAATCAATACTGGTGGTTTCAATCCCTTATAGGTAGACTAAAAACCGGCGACTTCACTGCCGCAGGTCCTCGCCCGCCTCGGCGGTTTCAATCCCTTATAGGTAGACTAAAAACGGGTATAGCGACGGCACTGGTATGTGTCTGGTACTTTTGTTTCAATCCCTTATAGGTAGACTAAAAACCGGCGCCAACCGTCTGGTATAAGTGCCGGGTGAGGTGGGTTTCAATCCCTTATAGGTAGACTAAAAACCGAACTGCGCTGCAAAGATTTGAAAAGTACGGATTTTGTTTCAATCCCTTATAGGTAGACTAAAAACGGAACGGTGGCGATAACCAGATTCACTCAAATGCGAAGTTTCAATCCCTTATAGGTAGACTAAAAACTCATCTTCGATTATGCCATCCACAACTTTGCAGGCAGTTTCAATCCCTTATAGGTAGACTAAAAACGTGGACAATGCCGTCTACGTGGACGACGAGCCGTACTGGTTTCAATCCCTTATAGGTAGACTAAAAACCGGCGAGCCTGCCGCCGAGGATTGCAGTACGGCGGCCGGGTTTCAATCCCTTATAGGTAGACTAAAAACTGGCAGCAAGGTACAAACATGCCGGGACTTAATAATGGTTTCAATCCCTTATAGGTAGACTAAAAACTATGGACTTGATAAAGCGGTTTATAGAGCAGTACCTTGGTTTCAATCCCTTATAGGTAGACTAAAAACGAAAGTGATACAAGCTTGGAACGGCATCAAGGATACTTTGTTTCAATCCCTTATAGGTAGACTAAAAACCGCAGAGGGGCAAATTAGCGTTGTTCTATATGGGCGTTTCAATCCCTTATAGGTAGACTAAAAACACAATCAACACTCTTTCAGTTTCGTTCAGGATTTACAGTTTCAATCCCTTATAGGTAGACTAAAAACCCAATTATCAATAACTTTATCAAGTTAGTGGGCATATGTTTCAATCCCTTATAGGTAGACTAAAAACTCCTGTTTTGCAGCAGTCGCACCACCATTCAAAATGTGTTTCAATCCCTTATAGGTAGACTAAAAACGTACTTGAGATTGTTCGGATTCATCCTCCTCACCTTCGTTTCAATCCCTTATAGGTAGACTAAAAACCCTATCTGGCCTCCATATTTTTACTTCAGCACAGTATCGTTTCAATCCCTTATAGGTAGACTAAAAACTCCTGCGCCGTAGGGATTGGTGGAGCTGTCCTTGCCGAGTTTCAATCCCTTATAGGTAGACTAAAAACATTACTAGAGCGATTAAAGATGCGTGGGACTGGCTAGGTTTCAATCCCTTATAGGTAGACTAAAAACTCGTCCCAATCCCCTTGGATTTTGTTCAATGCCACATGTTTCAATCCCTTATAGGTAGACTAAAAACCCGTATCAGGAATCGGTACAGCAAAAACTAGAAGGGTTTCAATCCCTTATAGGTAGACTAAAAACTCGGAAGAGCAGAGGGCTGCCCTGCGGGAAATATAGTTTCAATCCCTTATAGGTAGACTAAAAACCTACCGAGGCACACGAGTATGATTTACTTAAGAACGGGTTTCAATCCCTTATAGGTAGACTAAAAACTGGTTCCACCTGTTCGAGGGGCAATTTGCAAAAAGTCAGTTTCAATCCCTTATAGGTAGACTAAAAACGCGAAAATGTCCACTGCCCAATCGAATTGTCTTGCTCTGTTTCAATCCCTTATAGGTAGACTAAAAACTTGCAGCCAGCCAGTTACACCCTTAAAGAGTTCGGACGGTTTCAATCCCTTATAGGTAGACTAAAAACGCGGTATCGTTACAGCACCTACTTTGGCGATGATTGGGTTTCAATCCCTTATAGGTAGACTAAAAACTTACTAAACGCTGCTACAATACCAGCAGCAGCGTTTGGTTTCAATCCCTTATAGGTAGACTAAAAACGCTCAAAGTGTTAATCGAGACGAAATATCCGTTTCGAGTTTCAATCCCTTATAGGTAGACTAAAAACTGGTGCCCGTGGTGAACCATTTGATGTATATATTACGTTTCAATCCCTTATAGGTAGACTAAAAACGCGAAACAAAAGGTGGGTTATTATGCTAGGTGAAAGGTGTTTCAATCCCTTATAGGTAGACTAAAAACAAAGATGGCTTGAACGTTTATCAAATAAGAAAGATAGTTTCAATCCCTTATAGGTAGACTAAAAACGCAGGCCTGGCGATATTGTGCATCATAAAATACACTGTTTCAATCCCTTATAGGTAGACTAAAAACGTGTTTTGTTACGCTCAAAGCCTATCCGCATTTCCAGTTTCAATCCCTTATAGGTAGACTAAAAACGATCCCCGGCGGGACAAGGTCCAGCCGGGGCTTGCCCGTTTCAATCCCTTATAGGTAGACTAAAAACTTTAAGAGTAATTTTTGTAATAACTTCATGCGTTCTAGTTTCAATCCCTTATAGGTAGACTAAAAACCAGAAGCTGGTAGAAATCGAATTATTCCAATACATCAGTTTCAATCCCTTATAGGTAGACTAAAAACATGCATCTTTGGCATATGGCCTGTAACGTCGCATTCTGTTTCAATCCCTTATAGGTAGACTAAAAACTTGTATGTGTTGTCCGGTAATATTTTGTACAGCGTAGTTTCAATCCCTTATAGGTAGACTAAAAACAAACCTTGCGAATATGACAACCTTCTTGCCTGCATCAAGTTTCAATCCCTTATAGGTAGACTAAAAACCCTTATCTTTCCTTTTTCTTTTCTGTTGCGATCTTGGGTTTCAATCCCTTATAGGTAGACTAAAAACCCAAGTTTATCGGCTTCCCTTCAGCATCAATCAATGTTTCAATCCCTTATAGGTAGACTAAAAACCAAAAAATGGAGGGATAAAAAATGGATGTAAAAAATGTGTTTCAATCCCTTATAGGTAGACTAAAAACAACAAAAACAAAAATAATAAAAATGGAGGGGTTAAAAGTTTCAATCCCTTATAGGTAGACTAAAAACCTTTCTACGGGGCACCCAAAGCTCCGTCGGAAAGATGTTTCAATCCCTTATAGGTAGACTAAAAACTTGCCAAGGACCCAAGAATGGCGCCGATTGTTTTCAGTTTCAATCCCTTATAGGTAGACTAAAAACCGAATGAGTGACGTAGGTCATGGAACCGACATTCGGGGTTTCAATCCCTTATAGGTAGACTAAAAACTTTGAAGAGATTTTGAGGGTGCTGGTTGAGAAAGGTTTCAATCCCTTATAGGTAGACTAAAAACTGGCTAGTGAATGCGTGGAATTCCATCGGTAGCTGGCGTTTCAATCCCTTATAGGTAGACTAAAAACATTCTTCGTTTGTCTGCCATAAATCAACAATAGCCGGTTTCAATCCCTTATAGGTAGACTAAAAACGGTTTCTGCATCGAGATTGACGTTGAGCAATTAGGAGTTTCAATCCCTTATAGGTAGACTAAAAACGCAGGCATTGGAGCGGATAATTCGGGATAATAATTTGAGTTTCAATCCCTTATAGGTAGACTAAAAACGCCACAACATTTTCTACATACACCGTCCCGCTCGGAGTTTCAATCCCTTATAGGTAGACTAAAAACTGCCAGGACTGCTACGAGCAGCTCTTCACGAGCTGGTTTCAATCCCTTATAGGTAGACTAAAAACCTGTGGGAAACCATCGCACCTATCATCAGCGACCTTGTGTTTCAATCCCTTATAGGTAGACTAAAAACTAGTTGGCTACATAAACTTCCAGAGCGAATGGCCGGTTTCAATCCCTTATAGGTAGACTAAAAACATACGGATAACAACGCTTATCCGGGCGATCTTATTGCGTTTCAATCCCTTATAGGTAGACTAAAAACCAAGCGTGGGCTGCCGTCTCCAGACAAAGCAGATGCCTGTTTCAATCCCTTATAGGTAGACTAAAAACTCTATATCGCCACGGCGGTATCTGTGCATAGCAAGGGTTTCAATCCCTTATAGGTAGACTAAAAACTGGTATTTAGGTTTCTGCACTGTAATTGAAATTGAGGTTTCAATCCCTTATAGGTAGACTAAAAACCAGAAGCAATACATCTCACGCAAGAGCTCCGCCCTTAGTTTCAATCCCTTATAGGTAGACTAAAAACGCGGCTAATGCAAAAAATGCGTGGGACAACATTAAAAAGTTTCAATCCCTTATAGGTAGACTAAAAACTAGATAACCTCGAAATATCGATGGTTGACGAAATTATGTTTCAATCCCTTATAGGTAGACTAAAAACATTAGGTAGTGAAATAGTGCAAAATGCGGATAGTGTGTTTCAATCCCTTATAGGTAGACTAAAAACTGTTTGACGTATTGCTTGTTTTTATGTTCGACAGATGTTTCAATCCCTTATAGGTAGACTAAAAACGAGGTTGATTGGGTATGAAAATAATGGATATTACAATGTTTCAATCCCTTATAGGTAGACTAAAAACGGATGGAACAGGGTGGGTGATGTTGTAATGGACATCGGTTTCAATCCCTTATAGGTAGACTAAAAACCATTTTTTGCATTAGCCGCTATCTCATTCCATTTAGGTTTCAATCCCTTATAGGTAGACTAAAAACTGGTATGTAGCTGGTACTTTTTGGCAGTGCCGCCCGGGTTTCAATCCCTTATAGGTAGACTAAAAACGTAATTGTATTATTCTATCTATCTCATATTCTTTATGTTTCAATCCCTTATAGGTAGACTAAAAACGCAAAGGTATCAGTTCTGATTTTCTCCTGTTTACTGGTTTCAATCCCTTATAGGTAGACTAAAAACCTGATAATACTGATTTGGATGATATGAATGTCTGGCGGTTTCAATCCCTTATAGGTAGACTAAAAACTAAGATTGGCAATAAAATATCTAATTTTAGAAAATGTTTCAATCCCTTATAGGTAGACTAAAAACGTTATGGGTTAAAGGATTATCCACCTGCCGAACGTTGTTTCAATCCCTTATAGGTAGACTAAAAACACCGGGCGCCTCAATCCCTTGTAGGTAGGCTAAAATGTTTCAATCCCTTATAGGTAGACTAAAAACCTTTAGCCAGTTAGCCATGCCGGAGATACCTTTCCACGTTTCAATCCCTTATAGGTAGACTAAAAACTCTTTACGGGCGATTGGCAGGGTGCCTGGGAGGCCGGTTTCAATCCCTTATAGGTAGACTAAAAACACGGAAAACCCGGCCGGTGCTGCTTATGTTCTTTTGTTTCAATCCCTTATAGGTAGACTAAAAACATAACTTTTGTGTTTTTCCTCATCGCTTGCGACTCCAGTTTCAATCCCTTATAGGTAGACTAAAAACATTTACACCGCGCTGTTACACGGTGAAAGAGGTTGCGTTTCAATCCCTTATAGGTAGACTAAAAACTCCAGCAGAATTTGTTTTGCTGGCTGACTAAAACGAGTTTCAATCCCTTATAGGTAGACTAAAAACTTATGGACAATCCCGACCCAACACAGGCAAGAAAGATAGTTTCAATCCCTTATAGGTAGACTAAAAACCCCATGTCGACGTGGAATGCTACGGTTTTCAGCATATGTTTCAATCCCTTATAGGTAGACTAAAAACCGCAGAGGAGGCAGAAGAATTCACGCCAAGAGACTAGTTTCAATCCCTTATAGGTAGACTAAAAACTCTCTGGCCAGCCTTGTCTGCAGGTACGGCTCATTAGTTTCAATCCCTTATAGGTAGACTAAAAACTCAAATAGATACTGCTGCAACGTTCAACCCAGGAGATGTTTCAATCCCTTATAGGTAGACTAAAAACTTTGTCCAAGATCGCTTTAATTTTGGCCTTCTTTATAGTTTCAATCCCTTATAGGTAGACTAAAAACCTTAAGTGCTGGTACCCATACTTTGGAACTGTTTGGGTTTCAATCCCTTATAGGTAGACTAAAAACTGTTACCGAGATAAGCGCTCCAAGAACGGAGGTAACAGGTTTCAATCCCTTATAGGTAGACTAAAAACTCTGGAATGCTGTACCCCTCCATGAGGCACTGGGCAAGTTTCAATCCCTTATAGGTAGACTAAAAACTAAATGCGGCGAGTTTCTTAAAATCTTGTATCCCGAGTTTCAATCCCTTATAGGTAGACTAAAAACGTAGATATTGCATCGAAGAACTCGAATTGCAGGATTTTGTTTCAATCCCTTATAGGTAGACTAAAAACTTTCATTGGCGTGTTGAGTAAGTGTGCTTTCAGCTGTGTTTCAATCCCTTATAGGTAGACTAAAAACCCATTTAAGGCGGCATTTTTATAAAAACGATATAATGTTTCAATCCCTTATAGGTAGACTAAAAACCTGTTACAAGCCGCTTTTAATAAGGCTTGTTATTTTTTGTAAAAGTTATTATACCTACTGCTTTTAAGGTCTATTATAGCATTTATTTCCCAAAGAATAAAGATTCTATTGCAAAAGCAAAAACAAAAAATTGTCGTCGATCTCCAGGGATTTTTGCACTATTGAAGGTCGACGACAATTTCAAAGTAACAAGCTATCCTATTTATTCCTCTCAAAAGTAAACACCACAAACAAACATAAATCTAAATTGCAATATTAAATGCAACACTTTTTAAGAAAAAGTATGATATAGATATCCAAATTTTTACTCTTACAAATTGCAGAACTTTACGTTGTCAAGGGAAGGGTGGAGATTTTCGAGCGTAAGCGAGAAAATACTACCCGACCTTGACAACGTGCGCAAATGATATAATTGTCCCTAGGCCATTTGGCATACCTTGCCAAATGGCCTTAACTATACACTATCATTTACATTCTTCTCTTTAAATATCTGCTGTATTAGCCTGCTTGGACATACTGTTCCTCTAGCACTTTGCCTTTCCCCTCGCATATTTTCAATAGCTCCCTGTAAAAACATTCCTCTGCTGTACTATAGTTCAGTACCTTCCTGGGATATTGGTTCATCCATCTTTCTATCTCCTTGACCTCTGATAACGGTACATCTTTTATCACTTTGACTTTGGGAATAAAACGCCTTATAATCCCATTTTGCCTTTCATTGCTTGCCCTTTCCCACGATGAGTAAGGATGGGCAAAATATGCTTCACTCCTGTAACTTTCTAAAATACTTGATAATTCACTAAATTCTGAACCATTATCAGCTGTTATACTCCGGAATACATCCACAAACAATTCACCATACCTTTCTTTAAGTTCCATAAACACTCTCTTTACTGATTCACTATCCTTCGAATCCAGAAGAAATATGAGCTCATACCTGGTTTTCCTCTCCGTCAATGTCAAAAGAACCGCGTCATTAAAACGTTTACCTACTACAGTATCTATTTCCCAGTGTCCAAACTCTTCCCTGGTTTCTACTTCCTTCGGCCTTAAATCTATGCTTTTACCCATAAGCCGTTTGGGCTCCCTTTTCTTCGTCTTATCCCTGGGTTTTAGCCTCGGTTTAAGCAACAAATCAATATTGCGTACTTTAAGTAGTCCTCTGTCTATATAGTTATACAGAGTTTTGGTACAAACCATGGGCTTATCTTTCCAATTGGGATCCCTTTTACAATAACCCACTATACTGTCTGAAGACCACTTTTTCTTCTCTAGCATCTTCTTCTCCGCAAATCTAATGAAGTCCTTAACATGTGGGAGTTTGAGTTTAGCACCACAGTTTTTACGTCTCTTTTCATATACTGCCTGCCCTGCTTCGGGAAAGTACGCTTCATAAGTAGATAAATCAGATTTAAGCTGAGTAACAGTCCCACGTTTAATTTCCCTGCTGATAGTACTTGGAGCTTGGCCTAACTGCTTTGCAATGTACCGCATGCTTTTGCCTTCTTTGCGCAGGGCAGCAATTTGTCCTCTTTCGTAAGCATTTAGGTGTTTAAAAGAGCGATGTTTCGTGGTACAATTATGTTGAGCCATAGTGAGACCTCCCTGTATGGTTGGTGATTTTTTGGATATCTATATCATACAGGATTTCTCACTATGGTTCTATAATTTTTTTGGGTGTTGCATTTAATTTTACAATGAACCACTATAAAATATATTATAAGGGAGAGGCAGGGGAAATACATGGAACAAACAAAAAAGATTTACTGTTTTTTTATAGCCTTTTACGCCATTTTATTTATGAACAACGCAATATATGGCACTTTTCTACCTGTTTACCTAGATCATATCGGATACAGCAAGGCTTCAATAGGAGTACTCATGTCGCTGGGACCTTTTGTAGCCATAATAGCTCAACCTTTTTGGGGAATTGTCAGCGATAGATCCAAATCCAAAAATCAGGTTTTAAAGCTGCTGTTCATAGCAAGCATCCTAATTATGGCCTTATATCCTTTATCTTCTAATTTCTATTACCTATTGGTTGTAATTGCAATTTTTACGTTTTTTCAGACCTCGATAGCTCCCATTAGCGATACCATTACACTTGAATATTTGAGCACAACCCGCCAAAAATTTGGCCCAATAAGGATGGCAGGAACAATAGGATTTGCCATAATGTCGATTATAGCCGGCTTCTTCGCTCAGAAATACATAAAAAGCATATTTACTCTAAATGTCCTGATTATGAGCTTAGCCTTTTTAACCGTTTTAAAGCTTCCTGTCATCCAAGGGCATCAATTTGGCAAACAGCGCGTTTCCATCATAAAACTTTTTTCCGATAAAAATTTGGTAGCGTTAATGGCATTGAACTTTCTTGTACAGGTAACACTTGGCTTTTACTACACGTACTTCCCTATATACTTTAAACAGCTCGGTGGAAGTAGTTCTTTGCTGGGATGGGCATACTTTATATCCGCTATAAGCGAAATACCGTTTTTGCTTTACGCCGATAAAATACTCCAAAAAGTGGGAACTATAAAAGCACTACTATTTTCCACCTTTGTAGCCTCGATTAGATGGTTTTTAACTTCCATTATTACAAACGCCTATATATTCTTGCCTCTACAGCTCTTGCACGGTTTAATTTTCATTGTTCTATACTACTCGATGGCAGTATACATAAACGAAGAAGTACCTAAAGAGCTCAAAACATCGGGACAAACCATAAACAACCTCATAGGAATGGGCATAGCGAGAATCACGGGAAGTTTAGTCGGAGGATTTTTAAGTGATATCTACGGAATAAAAAACATGTTCCTGTATAATTCGGTTATGGCTTTTATAACAGCGCTGACCTTTGCATATATATTTTTAGCAATGAAAAGGCGCAGAACATCGGAATCCTTTCTCAACCAAGAATGGCATTAAAAATTTCAAAATTAAAGAAAGAACAGAAGGACCTCCTATTTTACAGGGAGGAGGTCCTTTTCAGCTAGTTCAATACTCTTCTTTTGCCTTATTAAAGCAATTTTGGCAGTAACCATCATAAAGGTCTGCGCATTCATCGCATACATAGCTGTTGCAACCGGGACACTGTGCCACCAGATCTTCATCCGTCGGATAACCACATACCACACACTTTACTTTGCCAGGCATATGTTTTACCTCCTGTTTACCAATTTTTTATATATTCTTTCAAATTAAACTCAAAATATTCATATTGCGAGAAAAACAAATTCGCTTTTTATGTAAAGCATACTTGACATTTTTTCTTTATTATGATACATTTAAACGGAAAGTTTACTTTACATTTTAAATGGGGTGGTCTTTTGAAAAACAGGCTAGAAGAAATACGTAAGCAACGGGGGTTAACACAGGAAGCACTTGCCAAAGCTTTAGAGGTATCAAGGCAAACCATTGGAGCTATTGAAAACGGCCGATACAATCCTTCTATTCTATTAGCCTTTAAGATCGCTCGCTTCTTTGAAATGACCATTGAAGACATCTTTATCTACGAGGAGGAAGAGCAGTATGAGACACAAAAGAACGATTAGTTTTTCGATTATAGGACTTGCTTTGATTGTAGCAGGTATAGCTCTGGCGTTCACACTTAAACAACCACAAAAGCCTTTAGAAAAATTCCTTTATGTGTGTATAGTGATAATAGGGTATCTTATCTTTGGTCATAACCTGGGAAAACTAATTGTACATTTCTCTTTAAAAAACAACCCTGAATTATTAAAATCAATAGAAATTGAACAAAATGATGAAAGAAACGTCATGATACACAACATGGCTACACAGCCAAAGCCTTTGATATAATGACTTCCTATGTCAATATAGCAATACTAATGTTATTACATTGATGCAGAGTGATATATGGATAATATTGCTGTTTTTCACATACAATTTACTTGCCATCATGCTAAAAGTGTTTTATTTAATCAAATATCATAGAAAAATGTAATAATTACCTGTAAAATCTCCCCTCGATGTTTAACTGAAGTTAAGAATAAAAATAAAAGGGTGCAGCTTTTAAGCTGCACCCTCTTTCTATGGCGGAGAAGGAGGGATTTGAACCCTCGCGCCGGTTTTACCCGACCTACGCCCTTAGCAGGGGCGCCCCTTCGGCCTACTTGGGTACTTCTCCTCATTGGCGTCTGGCGGAGAGAGTGGGATTCGAACCCACGGTGCCTTTCGGCATCACTGGTTTTCAAGACCAGCTCCTTAAGCCACTCGGACATCTCTCCGCGTTTTCTTATTTGCGTTATATAGTATAGCAAAATAGCCACTCTGTGTCAACAACGTTTTCCCGCCTTTATCAAGTTTATCCGGCAATCACTGCCTCCATACTGCCACAATGCTTCTAAACTATTATGTCTTATTCCTCCCATAGTATAAGCCAGATTAGTACATAGCGATTCACAGGCACAGATTTATCCTTTTTGCTTTCCCACCACATTAATTTCATATTAAACAGCGTTGAAGTTTAAACCACCACCAATACAAATCATTAAGAGAGCATTGAAAAAATCACTTGGTGATCCTTTCAACGCCACCCATATAGGGAACCAGCTTTTCGGGAATAACAACCGATCCGTCTTCCTGTTGATAGTTTTCCAAAATAGCCGCCAGGGTGCGCCCTATGGCCAAACCCGAGCCATTGAGCGTATGCACATACTCCGCCTTATCTTTGGGGCTCATTCGATATCTTATGTTGGCCCTCCGCGCCTGATAGTCTTCAAAATTGCTGCAAGACGAGACTTCCACATACCTGTTGTAGCTGGGCATCCATACCTCAAGGTCATACTTCTTGGCCGCCGTAAAGCCTAGATCAGCCGTACACATGAGCACCACCCGGTAGGGCAAACCCAAAAGCTGCAGTATCCTCTCGGCATCGGCTACCAGCTTTTCAAGCTCATCGTACGAATCCTCCGGCCTTACAAATTTAACTAATTCAACCTTGTTAAACTGGTGCTGACGTATCAGACCTCGAGTATCCCTGCCAGCAGCTCCTGCTTCGGCTCTGAAGCATGCGCTGTAAGCCACATATTTAAGCGGCAACATATTGCCATCTAGAATTTCTTCACGGTGCATGTTGGTGACCGGCACTTCTGCCGTGGGGATAAGGAAGTAATCGGTGTCTACCACTTTAAAAGCGTCTTCTTCAAATTTGGGTAGCTGGCCGGTTCCTATCATGCTTTTCCTGTGAACCATAAAAGGCGGAAATACTTCTACATATCCGTGCTGTGTTGTATGGACATCCAGCATGAAATTTATTAAAGCCCGTTCCAGGCGAGCACCCATACCACGGTAAAAAACAAAGCGGGACCCCGTCACCTTTGCCGCAGTCTTGAACTCGAGTATATTGAGCTCCTCTCCAATATCCCAGTGGGCTTTTGGTTCAAAATCAAATTTCCTCGGTTCTCCCCAACGCCTTACCTCTACATTTTGCTCTTCAGAGTCGCCCACGGGCACCGAATCGTGAGGCAGATTGGGAATGGTAAGCAGCACCTCTTCAAGCTGCTCTTCTATTTCCCTGATTTTGGCGTCGTATTCCTTTATGGTATCCGAGACCTTCCTCATCTCATTTATGATTTCGGTAACGTCCTTTTTCTCCTTCTTTAACCTGGCAATCTCCTCGCTTACCACATTCCTCCTGTTCTTCAACTTCTCAACCTCAGCTATATAAGCCCTCCGCTTCTCGTCCAGCTCCAGAAACCTGTCCAGATCTACATCTTCCTTTTTTGTAGCCAGCTTTTGCTTTACCAGTTCGGGATTGCTTCTTATAAATTTGGGGTCCAGCACAGTAACACCTCCTATAAAATTAGCTCGACCTTAACCCGCTATATATTGTCTCCATATAAAGTTTTTACAAACCCTACTTAAACAGCTCTTTACCCTATACTTTAAAGCCTGTTAAGTTCATATTAATTATACTACATTTTGGACACTGTGCAACCTTTGGAAACACTCAAAAACTCTTTTAAAGCTCATTCCCGGCTCAAAAGGTATCCCTTCTCCCTTAAAGCCGCTTCGATCCTGTCCAGCACAGCAGGGTCATCCGCTTCAATGGTATGCAGGTGTACCCCTTCTGTCAGCGAACATAATGGCTCTGCTTTTTCCCTTTTCATGGTTTCCATGAATACACGCACATCGCTGGGCGACTTTATCATAAGCCGCGCCTTAAATTCCCCGTACACCCTGTGTTCTACGCTCACATCTAGAACAGTTCCTCCTAAGTCTACTATGGTCATCAATTCATCCTCAATACCCTCAGCCGAGTGTTTACAAGCTATTACACGCCGGTAACGTCGGGGATACAAATTCTTGGGAATTATATACCCTTGAGGTGTAGCAATTATCTCTTCACCAGCCGCTCTCAATATGGCTATATCCTGGACGATGACCTGCCTGCTTACTCCCAACAACCCGGCCAGATAAGCACCCGTCACAGGCTGACTGCTTTCCTTTATTATCCTGAGAATCTCCTGCCGCCTTTCGTCAGCTGACATATCCTTATACCCCCTGTCTGTAAACAAGCCTTTCACCTGCACAAATAATTATACCATCTTTTTCTCAGCTTTTGTGAAAAATTCGTCGTTTATTCTTTTATGTCTCCAGGCATAATCTGTACCGTTCTTTGAAGCTAGTGAAAATATACTCTAGATTGTCTCCTACTATCTTCAAAACCATTTTCACCTATAGAGCGCCAGTTTAGCGCGATACTCGTCTATGTAAGGCATAATTTACACAGTTTAAACTCTTAAACTCTCAGGACAATCCAGATTTAACATTTTCAAATCAACCTGCTGTTTAGATTTCCGTAAAGATTGGGGCCTAAAATAAAAAACGGGCTGAAGAATAACACAGTAAAGTTTAGGACACAATAATATCTTGATACAAAAGAAGCCAATGGGGGCGATTGCACTTGAAACCGACACGCAAAATATCCATGCTAATCTATTTTTTTATTTACCTTCTGGTGGTGAAAAACATGGAGGCCATCACAGCCGGCCCCGACCCTGTTGAACTGAAAAGCATAAAATCCAGCACAAATTCTAATCGCGCATACACTACTTCTGCTCCTATAGCCGAACCTCCTATCGATATGGATGAAAATACACGCGTACATCTAAAAAAATTCAGGAGTGAAGCGGCAAAGCTGTGCGAACTATACCCTGGAACTTTTTTAAGCAGCCTGCCCACCCAGGAGAAAAAGATCGCGCTGACTTTCGACGACGGCCCTGATTCTTATGCCACCACAAAGGTCCTTGACATACTGGAATATTACAATATTCCGGCTACATTTTTTGTGATTGGCCAAAATATGGACAAGCACCGAGAAGTGATTTACCGGGCCATCAAAAATGGGCATGAGATCGCCAACCACAGCTGGAGCCACATAAGGCCTACCTCCGTGTCCACCTCGGAATTGATAAGCGAGGTAGAAAAAAACCAGGCAAAACTCCAGGAAATGGGAATAACCGCCAAAGTGTTCAGACCTCCCTATGGTTTGATTACACCCCAGCAGATGGAAGCGCTCAAAGCGCTGGGCTATAAAGCAGTTATCTGGTCCATAGACTCAATGGACTGGTACACCAGCAATCCACAAGAAATTGTGCAATGCGTGCTCAGCAATGTCCATCCCGGAGCCATTATACTGATGCACTGTGCTGGCGGATATGACAACCGACGCGGGACTATAGAAGCCCTTCCCCTTATAATCTCCGCGCTTAAAAGAGAGGGATATGAATTTGTAACCATCGAACAATTGATAAATTTTTAACAAGTTCCGCATGATACCCCGCAAGTTAACCATTAATATATTTCATGGCTACAACAAAACTGCAAGGCAAATGCAAAACATACGGCTTACAACCACCTTATTTGCATGATTTGCTGCATAAACCGCATATTGCCCTGTTCAACATTGGAGTTTAGCGTTGAAATTTTTATATAAAATTCTTGCAAACTTCATTAAAAAGCTTGCATTTTTTTCGAGTTTGTATTACTATTATACTGGGTAAGATTTTTGGATAGTTTTAGTTGCTATACAGCTTATTAAAAACGGGAGAAAACAAAGAGGGCAACATTCCCTCTTAATTTATTAACCAAAAATTGCAATATAATAGAAAGGGGTTATAAAAATGACTAGACACAAGAAGCTGCAAGAATGGGTAGATCAGATGGCCAACCTGTGCAAGCCTGATCGGATCTACTGGTGCGACGGGTCAGAAGAGGAATATCAGCGCCTTCTCAATGAAATGGTAGCTTCAGGGATGGCAACTCCTCTGAACCCCGAGAAGAGACCCGGGTGTTATCTCTTTAGAAGCCATCCATCGGATGTGGCCCGCGTTGAAGACAGGACTTTTATTGCCTCCAGAAGCAAGGAAGACGCCGGTCCGACCAACAACTGGATAGATCCTGAAGAGCTCAAAAAGACAATGACCGAGCTGTATGATGGCTGCATGAGAGGCAGGACCATGTACGTCATACCCTTCTCCATGGGCCCCATTGGTTCTCCTATTTCCAAGATAGGCGTAGAGCTGACCGACAGCCCTTACGTTGTGGTTAACATGCGTATAATGACCCGCATAGGCAAAAAGGTGCTTGACGTGCTAGGAGAAGACGGCGAGTTTGTGCCATGTCTGCATTCGGTGGGCGCACCTCTTGCCGAAGGCCAAAAGGATACTACATGGCCGTGTGCCCCCATGGAAAAGAAATACATCAGCCATTTCCCCGAGGAAAGAACCATCTGGTCCTATGGTTCAGGTTATGGCGGCAATGCCTTGCTGGGCAAGAAGTGCTTTGCCCTCCGTATAGCTTCGGTAATGGCACGCGATGAAGGCTGGCTGGCCGAGCACATGCTTATACTGGCCATTACAAATCCCAAGGGTGAACGCAAATACATTGCAGCAGCTTTCCCAAGCGCCTGCGGTAAAACCAACCTTGCCATGATGGTTCCCACTCTTCCTGGCTGGAAGGTAGAGACCATAGGCGACGACATCGCCTGGATGAAGTTTGGCAAGGATGGCAGGCTGTACGCCATCAATCCTGAGGCGGGATTCTTCGGCGTGGCACCTGGTACATCCATGCACTCCAATCCCAATGCCATGCTGACCATTGCCAAGAATACCATATTCACCAATACCGCACTAACCGACGACGGCGATATATGGTGGGAAGGCATTGGCTATGATCCCCCAGGGCACCTCATTGACTGGCGAGGCAATGACTGGTATCCGGGTTCTGACACGCCGGCTGCGCATCCAAATGCCCGTTTCACAACGCCTGCAAGCCAGTGCCCATCAATTGCGCCCGAGTGGGAAGACCCCAACGGAGTACCCATATCAGCTATACTGTTCGGCGGCCGCAGGTCTACCACAGTTCCACTGGTGCATGAAAGCTTTGACTGGAACCACGGGGTATTTCTGGGTTCAATAATGGGCTCCGAAATCACTGCAGCAATTATATCCGACCAAATCGGTAAGGTGCGCCGCGATCCATTTGCCATGCGTCCTTTCTGCGGATACCACATATGCGATTACTTCCAGCACTGGCTCAACATCGGCAAGATGACCGATCCCGAGAAGCTGCCCAAGATATTCTTTGTGAACTGGTTCCGCAAAGACAAGGACGGCAACTGGTTGTGGCCCGGATTTGGCGAAAACAGCCGCGTGCTCAAGTGGATATTCGAGAGGGTATCCGGCGAGGGCAAAGCGGTCGAAACCCCCATTGGGTACATGCCGACGCCCGATGCCATTGACACAACCGGGCTCGACATAAGCAACAGCGCTATGCAAGAACTTCTGAAGGTTGACCGCGATGAGTGGCTGCGCGAAGTGGCCTCCATCCGCGAATATTACGCTTCCTTCGGCAATAAGCTGCCCAAAGAGCTGGCTCATCAGTTGGATGCTCTTGAAAAGCGGCTGCGCGAATATAATGGTTAAAAAAGGACGGCCTTATCGGCCGTCCTTTTCATTTTTTCTTCCTTAAACGGCAATCGAACAACCTAAAAGCCATACGCTGTGTCCCAAACCACTCAGGAATTTCCACTGTACTTTTTAAATGGTTTTATAAATGCTTCACATAGCCATTTACACCTGACAGCAATACCTTTCATGACCTTTCCAATCTATTAAAAGTCTATATTTAACCGTTCACGCCTGAACCATCCTCAGACTCAGAATTCAGTTCCAGAGGCCTGGGACCAAAAAATTGGTAATAATGCACCTTTATTCTGCCGTTGTACAGCTTTCTCTTGCGATCGGCTTTGCGCCCAAAAAGGCGTTCAAAGCCTTCATAAGGTGACAGTATATACAGCGACCAGGTATCAAGGGGTTTGAAGACCTGCCCCATTTGCCTGTACAGCTCTTCCACCTCTTTTTTGTCGCCCAATCTTTCTCCATAAGGAGGGTTCGTGATAATACACCCGTATTTCCTTTTGGTGCTGAACTTCGACAAAGGTTGAGTATGAAAGTCTATATGCTCCCCAACGCCTGCCAGCTTTGCATTATGCCGTGCCACCTTCAAAACTTTCCCATCGATGTCATAGCCCAGCAGTCTAAAGCGCAAATCGCGGCGTATGGCATCCTGTGCTTCTTCCCTTGCCCGTTTCCAGATATCAGCAGGAATCCATGGCCACTTCTCCGAATCAAAACTCCTATTGAGTCCCAGCGCTATGTTAAGGCCCATCATCGCAGCCTCAATTAAAATAGTACCCGAACCGCAGAACGGGTCCACCAGCAGCCTGTTGGGATTCCAAAAACTGAGCTGTACCAACGCAGCAGCCAACGTCTCCCTCAACGGCGCTTTGCTTGCCAGCTGGCGGTAACCGCGCTTGTGCAGGCCGGAACCGCTAGTGTCTATGGCCAGTGTGGCTACATCCTTCAGGAGCGCCACTTCTATGACAAACCTGGGCCCATCCTCTTCAAACCAGTTCCTTTTGTATTTCGTCTTTAACCGCTCCACGATAGCCTCCTTCACTATAGCCTGACAGTCAGGAACGCTAAACAGCTTCGACTTGACCGATTTACCTATAACGGGAAAACAGGCATTTTCGGGCAGCACATCTTCCCAGGGCAGGGCTTTGGCCTGTTCAAACAGCTCTTCAAAAGTCAGGGCTGGAAATTCCCCCATTTTTATAAATACCCTGTCTGCTGACCGCAGCCACAGGTTTGCACGGCTAATCCCCAACGCATCAGCCGTAAAAGTAACCTTCCCGTTATCCACCCTGACATTTTCATAGCCTAGAGCCCTTACCTCCTGGGCTACGACAGCCTCTACCCCAAAAGCAGCCGTTGCGATGACCTCAAACGTATCCATGCACCATTCTCTCCTGCTTTTTATTGCTCCACAATTTATTTTTTGGTATTTTCTGTATATTCTCCTATATTTCGTACACTCAATGATAATTTTGCTGCAAATTTAATTTGATTAAATATAGCTTGATAAAGCAACGTTTACGTATGCATTTTTTTACACGCAGCAATTGAGCGTCCGCTTGTGTACCGCCAAAATGATGTCCTCTCATTTTTATTTCAAAATAGCTGCAGTATTAAACAGCTTGCTTTTGCAGCTACACTTTTGTAAATACTTCGTTTTGAATAGCAAAATAGACTTTCTACACTAAAATCAAGGATATCACCTGTTTCACTCAATGGAAACTTCATATTTACTCCAGCCAATTTTTAACTACCGCAGGGGAAACAGCCGAACTTGATTCAGCCGCTTTTTCAAATATAAATACATCAGTTCGCCCACTGCCGCAGCATTCATTATTCCAACATGCTACATTCCTTTACGGCTTCCACCTCAGCACAGGATTTCTGGCAGCCCTTACCTCATCAAGCCGCCTGACGGGCGTGGTGTGGGGCGCACCTTTTACCTTTTCAGGTTGTTCCTCCACTTCCCGCGCAATCTCAATTAAAGCATCAGCAAAGGCATCCAGCGTTTCCTTGCTTTCGGTTTCGGTGGGTTCAATCATCAATGCCTCCTTTACTATAAGCGGGAAGTACATGGTAGGCGGATGAAACCCGAAATCCATCAATCGCTTGGCAATGTCCAAAGCAGACACGCCCTTTTCCTTTTGCCTCTGTGCCGATATGACGAACTCATGCATACACCTGCGGTTGTAAGGTACAAGGTAGTACCCTTTCAGCAGCTCCATGAGGTAATTGGCATTTAGAACAGCCGACTCGGATACCTTCTTGAGCCCCTCTGCACCCATGGACATGATATAGGCATAGGCCTTGACCACGACGCCAAAGTTGCCGTAAAACGACTTTACTCGCCCTATGGAGAGTGGCCTGTCATAATCTAAATAATACCTGCCATCCTTAAACCCAACCATCGGCACCGGCAGGAATGGCTCGAGCTCCTTCTTAACGCCTATAGGCCCTGAACCAGGCCCGCCACCGCCGTGGGGCGTGCTGAAGGTCTTGTGCAAGTTGAGGTGTACCACGTCAAACCCCATATCGCCCGGCCGCGCTATTCCAAGTATAGCGTTCATGTTAGCCCCATCGTAATAGAGAAGGCCTCCGGCCTTGTGGACGATATCAGCTATCTCCAGTATATTTCCCTCAAACAGCCCCAAAGTATTGGGGTTGGTCAGCATCAGCCCTGCCGTGGTATCGTCCACTACAGCTTTAAGCGCTTCTAAATCAACTTCTCCCCTATCGTTGGATTTTACCTCCACCACATCAAAGCCTACCATGGCAGCCGAAGCCGGGTTGGTACCGTGAGCCGAATCGGGCACAACAATCTTATTACGCTTTACATCGCCGCAGTGCTGATGGTACGCCTTTATTATCATGAGGCCCGTCATCTCGCCGTGTGCCCCAGCAGCCGGCTGAAGCGAAAAACTGTCCATGCCGGTGATCTCCGACAAAAGCCTATCCATCCTGTACAGTATCTCCAGGCATCCTTGAACGGTCTCAGCCGGCTGAAGGGGGTGCACCTGAGTAAACCCCGACAAAGCAGCCACATCCTCATTGACCTTGGGATTGTATTTCATGGTACACGATCCCAGAGGATAAAATCCCGAGTCCACGCCGTAATTGAGCTGCGAGAGGCGCGTGAAATGCCGGACAACATCGACCTCGCTGACCTCTGGTAACCTGGCATCATCGTCCCTCAAACACTCCCTTGGCACCATATCCTCCAGCGCCAGGTGCGGCACATCGCAATCAGGAAGAGAATACGCTTTGCGCCCGGGTTTGCTCATCTCAAATATTAGAGGCCTCTCCTTCACCGCCTGCCCACCTCCCTGACCAGCACATCGATCTCCTCCTTGGTCCTCTCCTCGGTTACCGCTACCAGCCACCCACCTTGAAGCTCCGGATAATCTTTCTCCACTGCGTAACCGCCAATGATACCATGCTCCAGCAGCTCCCTGTTCAGCTCTTCCACCGGAACAGGGACTTTTACCACGAACTCATCAAAAAACGGCGCCGAAAACATAGAGCTGCAACCCGCTTCCGAGATCAGCTTTTCAAAGGCGTAATGAGCCTTTCGCATGGAGAGCAAGGCCACCTCTTTTAATCCCTCTCGTCCCAGCACAGACAGATATACGGTTGCCGCCAGAGCATTCAAAGCTTGATTGGAACAGATATTGGATGTGGCCTTTTCCCTCCTGATGTGCTGTTCCCTTGTCTGAAGGGTGAGCACGAAGGCCCTGTTACCTGATAAATCCACCGTCTGCCCCACAATCCTACCGGGAATCCTGCGCATCAACCTCTGCGTTGTGGCCATAAATCCAAGATACGGGCCACCAAAATTGAGAGGGTTGCCAAGAGACTGACCCTCTCCCACCACGATATCAGCTCCACAACTCCCCGGAGATTTAAGAAGGGCCAGCGAAATTGGATTTACGCTGACAACCAACAGACCACCAAAGTGATGGACCACTTCGGCGATTTCGTCAAGCATCTCTATAATTCCAAAGAAGTTCGGGGTTTGCACCACCACAGCCGCCACATCGTCGGACATCAACCGCTTAAGTTCCTGAGCGTCCACCCTGCCATCGTCATAGCCTACCTCGTGTACCTTTATCCCTCTAAATCGACTGTATGTGTAAACCACTTCCCTACTTTGAGGGTGCACAGAACGAGCAACCAATGCTTTTTCCCTGCCCGTGGCCTGGCAGGCCATGCACACCGCCTCTGCCAGCGCCGAAGCTCCATCGTACATGGAAGCATTTGCTACATCCATGCCTGTCAGCTCGCACACCATGGTCTGATACTCGAAAATCGCCTGCAACGTTCCCTGGCTTATCTCGGGCTGATAGGGCGTATAGGCCGTATAAAATTCCTGGCGTGCCAGCACATGCTTAACCACGCTGGGGATATATCGGTCGTATGCCCCGGCGCCAAGGAAACATATATACTCATCAACTGTCTTATTCTTGGCCGCAATATCCTTCATGTGGCGCACCAGTTCCATTTCGGATAAGGCTGCAGGGAGGTCAAGCTCATCCTTTAATCGCACCTGACATGGAATGTCCTCATAAAGCTGCTCAATGCTATGTAGCCCCAGCTTTTCAAGCATTTCCTGCCGGTCTTGGTCCGTATTGGGGATGTATCTTCCCATCCTTATGCCTCCTCTTCACAGAACCGCTCATAGCCCTCAGCATCCATCAGGGAGCCCAGCTCCCCTGGGTCCGACATTTCCAATACCAAAATCCAGTTCTCATACGGGTCCTGGTTTATAAGCTCTGGAGAAGCCTCAAGGCTGGTATTAACTTCTATAACGGTACCCGAAACCGGCGAATACACATCCGATGCCGCTTTCACCGATTCCACCACAGCCACAGCATCCCCTGCCCTGACGGTACGTCCCACCTCTGGCAGGTCGATAAATACGATGTCGCCCAAAGAATCCTGAGCGTAGTCGGTAATCCCGATTATGGCCCTATTGCCCTCCACTTTTACCCACTCGTGGTCCTTGGAATACTTCAAACCGTTTATAACTTTCACCTTAATCAAACCTCCTATTATATAATAATGGCCAAAATGCTCCCCATAAACGCGACGTGTGGACACTATACCTTCGCCGCAAAAAAGTCTAGCCCTCTATGGCCCTTTGGATGTCATAAAGCAGACATTTTAGACGATGCCCATCTATAATTTAACATTTAACGCACCCCTTGAGCAACTTTTATTTTTTATATTGTTTTGCATAAAAAGGAATTTTAACCACTTCAGCCTTCAAAGCCTTGTTCCTCACAATTACATCTACCTGAGAACCCTGCGCCGCATACCGGACATCAATAAGAGCCAAAGCAATATTCTTTTTCAGGGTTGGAGAAAAGCTGCCCGAGGTAACATACCCTATGCTCCTGCCCTCCACCTGAACCTCATAGCCTTGCCGTGGAATACCTCTATCTACCATTTCCAGGCCCACCAACTTTCGTGAAATGCCGCTTCCCTTTTGCTCAATCAGCGCCTCCCGCCCTATAAAGTCCGGTTTATCAAGCTTGACAAACCTGTCCAGCCCGGCTTCCAGTGGCGAAATATCAGGGGAAAGCTCATGCCCGTAAAGCGGCAATGCAGCCTCCAGCCTCAGCGTATCCCGGGCACCCAACCCTGCAGGCATGACATGGAATTCTGCTCCCGCATCCACAATGGTGTCCCACACCTTACAGGCACCATCTGCTGGTATATATATCTCAAACCCATCCTCACCGGTATACCCGGTACGCGAAATCAATGCGGATACGCCGGCGATATTCACACCGTCCACAAACCTGAAAAATTTAATCTTATCAAGCGGGACATCCACAATTCTTTGCAGAACCTTCTGAGATTTTGGCCCCTGAAGGGCCAGCTGCGCATACTGCTCAGATAGGTCTTCAACCTCCACGTCATGCGGCTTATGGCTCTCTATCCACTCAACGTCCTCCTCGATGTTGGCGGCATTGACCACAAGCAAATAGTGCTGAGCATCGAATTTGTAAACCAGCAAGTCGTCCACCGTCCCACCATCGGGATAGCACATGGGCGAATAAAGAACCTGAAATTCGCGCATACCTGATATATCGTTGGTTATGAGCTTTTGAATGAACTCGGTAGCACCCCTGCCTTTTATCATGACCTCGCCCATATGGGACACATCGAACAGCCCTGCCCGCTGGCGAACTGCCTCATGCTCCTGCAAAATACCCGTATACTGAAGCGGCATCATCCAGCCCCCAAACTCCATCATCTTTGCTCCCAAAGACACATGTTTCTCATAAAGCGGCGTCTTTTTCAATTTAATACCTCCTTAAAACGCAAAAAAATAATCTGCCGACTTAGCTTTATTGTAGCACAAAAAAGGCATGGTTAGGTTATCATTTCCTACATTTACCTTCGTTTAATACATACTCCGGTTTACTTGAAATTTTTAAATCTGTATGAACTTCGATCAAACGGCATCAGCATCTTTAAAAAGATTATCAACATTTTCATAAAAATAAAAAGGGGATGACATCACAAGCCTGCCCCTCACAGCATAAATCTCTATGTACTCTGCACACAGCGCTTTTCCTTCTGCTTGTGCCTGTAAATATAAACCCCTACAGCAAACAGCGCGATGCCCCAGATGACAAGGGACCTCATTCCCCGTTCCAGGCCTATGGCTTGGGAAACCAAACCCGTGATTGCCGGTACACTCATGCTCCCCAGCGCTGCCGTCATAACAAGCATCCCGGTGATGAATCCTTTTTGTTCAGGATACATGCCCCCCGCTATAGCAATGGCGGTAGGAAACAACCCCCCGAAGAAAAAGCCCGTAAACCCAAGCCCCGTTATTGTCAAGACCACAAACGGGCTAAACAGGGCCACTACCATAGATACAAGGCCTCCCAGCACGCTTAAAAATATCACCCTATGATATCCCAGCTTCTCGGCCACTATGCTGCACACAAACCTGCCTGATGCCAGCCCCAAGTTATACACAGCAAGAGTCCCCGAAGCAAAAAACACCGGCAGCTTTACCACATCACCCATATACTTGTTTATCCAGGTATTGATGCTGTGCCCAGCTCCTGAATACAAGAACATCACCATGCTCAACAGCCACAAATACCTTGACGTGAACAGCATCCTATACGGCCATGAACCAGCTTGCTTTAAATCGCCATCTGAATGCGGAAAAGATTGAAACACAAGAAACAAGGTGATAATCACGCCTATTGCGGCATTAATATAGTAGACCACACGCCAGTATTCGGTATAGCTCAAAATTGTTCCCGAAACCAAAGGCCCTATGAGGCATCCCACGGCAAAAAACATGTTTGCCTTATTGAGCATGCCGCTGGACCTGCCAGGATATATATCCATAATGGTCGAGCTGCCCGCAGCATCGACCGCTCCATGCCCTATACCGGCAATAAATGCAAATACAAGAGCAATAAAAAATTGTGATAGGCTGCCCACCCCTATAAGCCCAAGAGTAAGGCATAGGGTCCCCAGTATCACCACCCATTTGGCCCCAATGCGATCCGTCAGGAGGCCACACAACACAACCAGCAGCATCCTGCCCATAGCCATGAAGCTGGCAAACAAGCCCGCTTGCGCAAGGTTAATGCGGTAATGCTCTATCAAGAAAGGCATGGTGGCCCCAAAGACCGTAAAAGTCAGCCCAATGAGAAAAAACGCACCGTAAATCGACAGGGTAATAAACCGCTTATTTGTATCAACCCTGCTTACCAAAATTTGATACCTCCATTTTTTCATCATCACCAAAATATTACAACTAGATGATATAGGATATCAACCATGCGATACATAAAAAAATTAAAATTATGTACATCAAAGGCAAAGCCTTCTTGAAAACGCGTTTACAGAAGCGCAATACAAGAAGAGGGTGATATACCTGCAAGATACAGTGCAATGCTTCCCTGTACTCCCTATTCTCGGGCGCCATGTTGACGGCCTGTTGAATGTTGTTGTAACCTTCGGTATACAGCCCCTTTTCCCATAACGCTATGCCATTGAGATAGTACCACTGCGCAGTCTTTATCGGCAGAGCAGCCAGTGCAGCTTCAGCCTCTTCAATCCTCCCATGCAATATGAGGTCACGTATATTCCGATATACACCTGCCTCGGTATCATACGTCCAGGGCGGCTGCCAGCCGCCCCTCAATTTACTTTTGCCACTCACCTTTGTATTGCTTAAAATGGGGTTAGGCACATCTATCGGTTGAAATCCCTTTAAAATCTTACCCCTTACTATTATATTTAAATTGCCTTCATTTAAATCCCCTTGTTCAACGCTATAGCCTTTTTGTTGCGCTTCACCTTGAGTATCCGTCGTCTTATAGGCCGGCGCTTTCCACAACGTCCCCGGCACTTTAACAATCTTCATCCCTATACCCCCGTATTTTCGTTAAGCCTACCCACATCCAATATCCTTATTCTGGCTGCGCTTTCTTTTGCCTTTTATGCTTATACATCTCATACCTTCTCTTCCCTTCTTCAAAAGCCCTCTTTTCCTCCTCGGTTTCCAGTATCAGCCTCGGCACCTCTACCGGACGCCCGTGTTCATCCAATGCCACCATGGTGAAAAATGCTGTAAGAGCAGTTATGGGCGGCTGATCGCTGCTTAAATCCTCTACCTCTACACGCACAGCTATTTCCATAGAGCTCCTTCCCACGAATACCAGCTGACCTTTACAGGTCACTAGCTGCCCTACAAATATAGGCTGATAGAATTCCAGCTCGTCCACCCGCGCCGTCACCACATTTCTCCTGCAGTGCTTCCTGGCTACCACATATGCCGTATTGTCCATCATCTTCATTATTTCGCCGCCGTGGATATTGCCAGCCGGGTTGGCCTGCTCCGGCAGTACGATCTGCGACATTACGGTCCTTGAATATGAGACAGGTTTTGCTTCCACCACTATCACCTCTGCATATTAGTTTGTTTAACGCTCGTCATAGTTCTTAGTTTGTGTCACTTTCATCTGGCTAAAATAGTGCTAAGCCTAAAAATCTTTCCTCGCTGCAAAACTTTAAATATTGAGTTGGCCTATGCTAAGAATTATATACCATGGAGATAAAAATTTAAACGGGCATTTGCGTTTTAACGTCATTGACATGGATCTTTACATGGTGTATCTTAGATTTTGTATACTTGAAGCATTCAAATAAATAGTTCAAGCAACCGAAAGCATACTGTAACCATTAAACGCACAGGGAAGGTGAAAGCAAATTGCAGATTAAATGGCTAAAAGGTACCGATGACCTTACAGACGCATATAAGATACGCTTCAAGGTGTTTGTAGAAGAGCAAAATGTACCTGCCGACATTGAGATAGATGACATCGATGGCATAGCTCATCACCTTGTGGTATACCAGGATGGCATTCCAGTGGGAACGGGCAGGGTATTTGAGCAGGGCGGCCGGTATTATCTGGGTCGGATCGCCGTTCTGAAGGAGTACAGAAAGCAACACATAGGCTCCCTCATAGTCAAGCTGCTGCTCCAAAAAGCCTTTGAATGGGGCGCAGAGGAAGTGCACATCCACGCCCAGACCTCTGCACTGGAATTTTACAAAAAATTAGGGTTCATCCCTTATGGCGAACCCTATGATGAAGCCGGAATTGGGCATATCAGCATGGTGGCTTATAGAAAAAAATAACAGTTTAAACAACACCAGAAAGGAACTAAAAACTCTCGTATTTATAAAATCACTGTGCTAACTGATTCTCGTAATACCCGCAATGAAACAACTTTCTCTCCTACTTTAAGGTTAAGCATCGAATCATAGGTGTCAGTATTAGCAACCACCACTACAGCAGTCCCATCTGGATTCTCAAACGCAACCACATCAAAATTTGGTGGAACATCGAGTTTCCTTACAATTATTCCATACTTTTCCTTAAAAAGTGTTGCATTTAATATTGCAATTTAGATATATATACAAGATACAAAACATCTCTACTCCTTTCACGTCACCCCTCTTCCGCCAACCTCTTTGCCAGCTTGACCGCACTGTTGGCATCTTCGGCGTATCCATCGGCCCCTATTTCATCGGCAAACTGCCGGGTGACCGCCGCTCCACCCACCATGAACTTGCACTTGAGCCCTTCCTTCCTGGCCAGTTCTATCACTTCTTTCATATAAACCATGGTTGTGGTCATGAGGGCTGACAGCCCAATGATCTGAGCGCCGGTTTCCTTGGCCTTCTCGATTATGGTCTCAGCGCTTACATCTTTACCAAGGTCAATGACTTCAAATCCATGATTCCTGAGCATGAGCGCCACTATGTTCTTCCCTATGTCATGTATATCACCCTTGACAGTGGCCAGTATCACCTTTGTCTTTTTTGCCTTTGTAGAAGCACCGGCAGCCTCTTCCTGGAGCAGGGGTTCAATGTGCTCAAAGGCCTTTTTCATAGCCTCAGCGCTCATAAGCAACTGTGGAAGGAAGTACTCTTTCCTCTCAAACAGCTCACCTACATGGGTTATGGCGGGTATAAGATATTCATCCATCAGGATCCGCGGAGATATGTCGCGGGCCAAAGCATCCTCTACTATGGACACAATGCCGTGATGGTCGCCCTTAACCACGGCATCAAAAACCTGTTGCGCGGCTTTTTCCTTCTCTGCAGCTTCGTTCAGCGTGCCCTTGACAACATCATCCCTACCGGCAGCCCTACTTTCTGTCTCTTTCAATATACCCCCCAATACACCCTCAGTAGTGTGGGCAGCGCTACCATCAACACCTTGTTTAACAGTTTTTTGGCCATCTCGGCCGCCTTCATCAGCACCTCCAGCAGCGCCGTCCTGATACTGCGACCTACCCTTCTCGGCGTTATACTCCACTGATCTCGGCCTGTCATCTCGCACCTTTATCCGACTATCGCCTCGTTCCCTGACGGCCTGTGTGAAATACTTTATATATTTCTGGCTGTACACGTCTCTACCCAGCAGCACTTCAGAGGCCATTTTAACGTTCATCACCGGCTGGTTCAAGGGATTGACTATAGCCATGGTAAGCCCCTTGCCCATCGCCATGGCCAGAAAAGCCGCATTCAGCCATCCCCTTTCGGGCAGCCCAAAGGACACATTGGATAGGCCCACTATCGTATTGCATCCAAATCTGTTGCTGCACCAGTCTATTAAACTCAAGGTCTCAACTGCCTGCCCCTGGTTGGATGAAACCGCCATCACCAGCCCGTCAACCACTATGTCTTCCTTTTGATACCCTAGCAGTGCAGCACGTTCAAATACTTCTTCTACTACCTTTTGCCTCTCACGAGCCGTCAATGGCACGCCTTCATCGGTAAGCGGCAGGAGTATGAACATGGCGCCGTATTTGGCTGCAACGGGCAATAGCTTCTCTATCTTGTCCTTTTCAAGGGATATGGAATTGACAAGGGCCCTACCTGGATAGATTCTGAGCCCCCTCTCCAGCGCTTCAATATTGGAAGAATCCAGGCACAGCGGCGCATCTACCGCTGTAACCAAGGTATCTATGACGTCCACCATCGCACTTGCCTCATCAATGCCCGGCATGCCTACGTTGACATCCAGCATATCGGCCCCTTTTTCAACCTGTTCTACTGCAAGCTGGCGGACGTACGCATAGCGCTTTTGCTTTAAAGCCTCCTGCAGCGACGGCTTTCCTGTGGGATTTATCCTCTCGCCCACCACAACAAAGGGATTACCTGCTCCAATGAATACCGTCTTCCTGGCCGATGTGACCGGTGAACCTTGATGTTTTGATGGAGGCAGCGGCTTTATCCCCTCTACATTTCTCGCAACCTCGACCACATACTCCGCCGAGGTGCCACAGCATCCGCCTATCAAATTGGCCCCCACCTGTGCCAACAGGCTGGCATACCGTCCAAACTCTTCTGGCCCCATCTCAAATACCGTCACGCCATTCGCCAGCTTTGGCAGCCCTGCATTAGGTTTTGCTAGCAATGGCACTTTAGCATAAGGCTTCATATGCTCTATAATGCTCACCATCTTGTCAGGGCCAGTGGAACAGTTACACCCCACCACATCCGCACCCAGGCTTTGAAGGGTAATAAGTGCCGTGACCGGATCAGTACCAGTCAGTGTCCTCTCCCCTTCCTCAAACGTCATGGTGACCCATACTGGAAGGCCGCAACTTTCCTTCACCGCCAGCAAAGCCGCCCTGGCTTCCTGAATGTCGGTCATGGTCTCTATAATAAACAGGTCAACTCCTCCCTCGAGCAATCCCCTTACCTGTTCCTTGTAAACCTCTACCGCCTCTTCAAACGAAAGGTCACCAATAGGATGAATATACCGCCCTGTACTTGATATATCTCCAGCAACAAGAGCATGCCCCCCAGCCGCCTGCCTGGACAGCCGGGCCAGCTGGCGGTTTATATCTATTACTTTATCCCCCAGCCCAAATTCCTCCAGCTTTATGCGGTTGGCACCAAAGGTAGCTGTATATAGCACACGGGCACCGGCTTCAACATAACCCTTCTGTATAGCCAACAGGACATCAGGATGCTCCAAAGCCCACAGCTCGGGGCACATCCCCGGCGGCATCCCTTTTTTCTGAAGCTCGGTACCCATAGCCCCGTCCAGCACTATAACCCTTTCATTCATCAACTGCTTCAAAGTCGTCCAGTTCATACTCATCCAACCTTTCTTTAATCCATCTGGCATTCAATTTTGATTCTAGCATCTCCGTATCCTCTTTAGGCTTCTTAAAGTAAGCTTCCCTTTAAAACCCTGACCACCATATTCACCCTGTTGAAGGGCGTTATCAAGTATAGACCGTCAACATGCTGCTTTATATTATTTATCAGCTCAACCGCTATCTCGATCCCCACCTCTTCAGCTTCCTGCCTGTCCATATCCGGCCTAAAACGCTCAATATAATGGGAAGGTATGGATATCCCCGGTATCTCGTTGTTCAAAAACAGAGCATTTTTGTAGCTCACAATGGGCATAACCCCACCCAGGATTTTAACCTTTTCCCTGGCCTTGAGCCTGGCCAGATACTCTATGACCTCAGAAGCAAAGACGGGTTGCGTGAGGAAAAACCGGGCCCCATTTTCCATTTTGCGCTCCATTCTAGATATCTCGGCATCCCTGTTTTGAACATTGAGATTCAACGCCCCGCCTACTATATAAGGATCCTGGCTGAAAAGCTCGTTGTTCATCTCCTGTATAAGGGCCATGAGCTTGAACGAGTTCAAATCAAACACGCTTTTTACAGAGCTCTTTTCGGCACCCGGTATGGGATCGCCGGTCACAACCAGCAAATTACGTATCCCTTCCACATACCCCGCAAGTAGCAACGACTTGAGGCCAATTAGATTATGGTCCCTGCAGCACAGATGGGGTATTACTTCTATGCCCACTTCCCTCTTTATCTTGGCCGCCAGCATCATGGAATTCAGTCGGGGTCGAGCCAGAGGCGAATCGGCCACGGTAACTGCATCGACGCCGTTTTGCTTTAAAACCGCGGCCCCTTCCATAATCTTTTCCACACTCACATCAAAAGGCGGGTCAAGCTCGACCACAACCGGGAATTTTCCCTCAACAAGCTTGGTGTAAAAATCATTTTTTCCCATAGTAATATGCCAGACCTTGCGTACAGGTGCAGATGCCCTACGCTTCTCCCCCGCAAACTCGGCCAGCTTGTCCCGCATCTTGCTTATGTGCAGCGGCGTGGTCCCGCAACAGCCGCCTACTATCTTTACGCCCAGCCTGGCCACATCCATCATGATGTTTGAAAAATACTCGGGATTACGGGTATACACCGTTCTTTGATGAACAATTTCGGGATAGCCGGCATTGGGCATAACCGATACTATATCCCCCGAAAAGTCAAAAGCCCTTATGTTTTGATAAAGGTGCGCCGGCCCGGCACCGCAGTTAAAACCGTACGCATCAATATACGGTATGGCCTTTACCTCTTTAATGATCCTGGAAATGCTTATGCCCTTTCTGGTATAGCCGTCAACCGTTGTGGCAAACTGAACCAAAATAAAAGCCTGACTGTTTTTGCTCTTTATATACTCGGTAACCTCACGTAAATAATCGGTACTGCTCAGGGTTTCCAATACAAATATATCGGCTCCCGCTTCAATAAAGGCATCTACTATGAAGCGGTATTCATCCAAAATGAATTCGGGGTCCACTTCCTTTTTATCGGCCGTCATCTCGGGTATAGGTCCCATATCTGCTGCAACAAATACCTCTCTGCCCCGTGCAGCCTGCAGTGCAATCTCATAACCCTTTGCTATGATCCGCTTTACTTGATCTCTGGAAACATCCAGTGCCAAGGTATTTGCAGAAAAAGTATTAGTCCTTATTAGCCTTGCTCCCGCCTGGATATATTCAGCATGGATAGCCTTGACGACCTCTGGCTCTGTCTCATTGGCCAGCTCCGAAAAAGCGGCATCCTCACCGGTTATCTGCGAGTAATAGGTCCCCATGGCACCGTCGGCCAATAGTATATTGTCCTGCAAGTACTCCTTTATCATGGTTTAATACTCCTTTATCACCATTACATCCAGCAGATATTATTATCCATTTTACCTTAAATGCTTTGACAAATACAAGTACAAAAATCCTATTCCTCATCAACCCCCGTTTAAACCAGGACGAGATTGTTAGCAAGTAAAATTAACCCTTTGGAGAACATCATAAAACGACCTATATGCCACTATTACCACATTATAAAGAATAAACCTCTTTGCAATAAATGCAAAGGGGTTCCAAAATTCGACAAAGTTTTTGCTCAATTTACCCAGTTACTCCTTCTCATTATATCTCCTTACGGGTTAATCCTTATACTTAAAAAGCACCCTGACTCCTTGCGGCGTATCCTCAAGTATAATTCCACGGGCCCTAAGTTCATCCCGTATCTGATCAGCCAGTGCCCAGTTCTTTTCCTTGCGTGCCTGCTGTCTCTTTTCAATCAAAGCCTTAATCTCCGGGTCAAGCTCCTGCCGGGGATCCTTTCGCAAAAGACCCAGGACGCCTGTCAGCTCATCCAAAAGCGCATAGGCCCTCTCCACAGCCTGCTTTGAACTGCTGGCACTCAGCTGAGAGTTTATATCCCTTACCATATCAAAGATGGCAGCCAAGGCATCAGCGGTATTTATGTCATCATCCATTGCCTCTTCGAATTTAACCTTATAACCTGCAAGCCTTTGGATGAAATCTATCTCTTCTTCCGAAAGCTCCCTTTCAACAGCGTTTTCCATCATATGCAAGAGATTGGCCTTGCAGTTGTACAGGCGTTCCAAGGCGCTCTGTGCCTGCCTAAGCATATCCTCACTAAAGTTTATAGGATTGCGGTAATGGGCCGAAAGCATGAAGAATCGCACCACTTCCGGATCAAACTGCTTGAGTATATCACGAACAGTGAAGAAGTTGCCCAGCGACTTGGACATTTTCTGGTTATTTACATTGATATATCCGTTGTGCAGCCAGTACCTTGCAAAAGGCTTGCCGGTAGCCGCCTCGCTCTGAGCGATCTCGTTTTCATGATGGGGGAATATGAGGTCCTGGCCGCCGGCGTGTATGTCAATGGTCTGCCCCAGGTACTTCATGGCCATCACCGAGCACTCTATGTGCCAGCCCGGCCTTCCCTTGCCCCACGGGCTATCCCACGCGGGCTCGCCCGGCTTCTGGGCCTTCCACAGCGCAAAATCCATGGGATTTCTCTTGCCCTCTTCCACCTCCACGCGCGCTCCTGCTTCCAATTCCTCCAGCTTCTGACCCGACAGCTTACCGTACTCCGGGAAAGCTGATGTATCGAAATATACGTTGCCGTTTACCTCATAGGCCACACCCTTTTCAATCAACTTCCTGATCAAAGCTATCATATCGCCAATGTGCTGGGTAGCCCTGGGATGGAAGGTTGCCCTCTTTATGCCCAGGGCATCGGCATCTTTGAAGTACTCATTGATAAACCGGTCTCCCAGCTCCTTTACGGTAATGCCCTCTTCATTGGCGCGCTTGATCATCTTATCGTCTATATCGGTAAAGTTTTGCACAAACAGCACCTTATAGCCCTTGTATTCCAAATACCTTCTCAAGGTATCAAATATGATGAAAGGGCGAGCGTTGCCTATGTGGAAATAGTCGTACACCGTCGGCCCACAGGAATACATGCGCACTTCCCCTTCATGTAAGGGAACAAATTCCTCTTTTCGCTTTGTAAGCGTATTATACAACCTCATTTTTCCACCTACCCTCCAATTCCTCTATTTTCTTTTCCAATGCACTGATTCTATTCAATATTTCTTTAATCTGCTCAGCCACCGGGTCAGGCAGGCGTACCTGATCCAGGTCAATCTCATCTCTGGCGGATGCAACGCGCTTGTTATCCTTTTTAACTATCCTTCCCGGCACACCTACCACCGTACAATTTGGCGGTACCTCGCTTAGCACCACGGCATTGGCCCCAATCTTTGAATTATCGCCTACCTTAAAAGGTCCTAAAACCTTGGCTCCGGCGCTTATCACCACGTTGTTCCCTATGGTGGGATGGCGCTTTCCGGTCTCCTTGCCAGTCCCACCCAAAGTGGCACCCTGATATATAGTCACATTATTCCCTATCTCAGCCGTTTCCCCGATCACCACGCCCATTCCGTGGTCTATAAACAACCCCTCGCCAATTTTTGCGGCGGGATGTATTTCTATACCGGTGATAAATCTGTTAAACTGCGAGATGAGCCGCGCTATAAGCTTAAAACCCTTGCCATAAAACCAGTGCGCTATTCTATGCAATAGGATAGCATGAAATCCCGGATAACACAATATAACCTCCAGAGCGTTCCTGGCTGCAGGGTCCCTTTCAAGTACAGCTTGTATGTCCTTGCGAATTCGGTCAAACATGATTCTCCCCCCTTTTGCGGAATCTTTTACCGTTAAAAATAAAAGCCTTCATCCCTGGATTCAGAGACGAAGGCTTCCGCGGTTCCACTCTGATTGGGCATGCTCCTTCAAGCAATACCCCACCTCTATCGCCGTAACGTGGCACAAACGGTACCCCCTACTCGGCTACGACGCTTTCGGGGATACAGCTCCCGGGCGCACTTTCAGCACGTCCTGTATCCAGGGCAACTCTCAGCGCAGCCATTGCCCCTCTCTGTGGATTTGACATGCCTACTCTTCCCGTTCACAGCCGTTATCTTTTTTTATTTATACCACACCTCATCTACTTAAAACTATTTTTATCGTGGTAATTCATTATATTACATTTCCCCTAAACAAGTCAATGGTGGCATCTATCTGCCCAACAATTGACTTTGCTGCAAAAACCTCACTGACAGCATATTCACTTGATAAAACAGCGCTTAATTTTCAATCTTTCGCTTACTGTTATCTTGGCTTCAAAATTGCGGATCTCATTTTAAGCAGCAAAATAGACTTTTTACAGCAAAATCACAAATTCCACTATATATGACATAACGGCTACACCCCTAGCCTTTCAATGAGACTTTGAAGCCAATTTATAAACCGGCTGATAACGTCCCATATGCGCTGAAGCAATCCCTTGTTTTCCTCCACAGTCCTCCGTATGTCGTCCAAACGCTGTGTGATGTTTTCCAGCTGTGTGGTTATCCTGTCGATATCCAAATCCAGCTTGCTTATCTTTTCCATGAGCTCAATAATCCTATTGATCTGTTCCTCAGTGAGCTCTATATTGAGATCTTTGGCAATCTGCAACACTATCTTCTTGATGTCTTCGGGATTTTTGACCCTCTCCCGAATTACTCTTTCCTTTATCTCCTTGATGAGAGCCGCAGCCTTATCCTTACCGATGTCCTCACCCAGCTCGCCGGTAGTTACCAGCTCTTCGTTTGCAACCTTCTTGGCCTCTTCATCCAGCTCTTTGCCCGATACCTCTTCAAAAGCCTTCATTATGCCGGTGAGCGCCGCGGTGCCTGACACCATAAACGGGGCCGCAGCCACTACCCGGGCGTTCTCCACCCCGGCTGTGGCCATGGCATTGGCGTACATCTCCTTTGTGACCCAGCTTATGTTGTAGGTCTCCACCATCAGACCTTCTCCCTCTGGCAAAGGCTTGACATAGGCACAGGATATAGCCCTGGTTCCTATCTTATCGTCCGAGACAAGCCCTTCCAAATAGTCCCGCTCCTCCTGGTTGGTCACCTTTATTATCTTTACCTCATCGGCCTTTACGCCGAACAGCTCCAGCATCTGCTCCTGCTGTTTTTCGTTTAAATCAGCCCCCAGGCTCACCACTTCTTCCACTTGAGCCTGCACACAAGCCAACTGGCCAATCAGCAAAGCCACAGCACAAAAGCACGCCGTTATCCACTTTTTCATCTAAAACCCTCCCATCGGCATTATTGAGAATATACCCGGACAGCATGTAACACGCAAAGCATATTGGCCCGCATATTCAAACCGAACCTGTTTTAATACCCAGACAAACCCACCTGATATGTGCTTACAAATATTATACGAGTCGGAAGGCGAAATAATTCAGCTCAATATTGAAGAGGATTTAAGCCAGCAGAACCACAGCATAGGCAGCTATGCCATCCCCGGCGCCTATAAACCCCAATCCCTCTGTGGTAGTCGCTTTAACACTGACCCTGTCGGGCTGAATGTTAAGCTCGCGAGCTATATTCTCCCTCATCTGTTCAATATAGGGTGCTATCCTGGGCCTCTGAGCCACCACAACCGAGTCGATATTTTCTATACGGTATGACCTTTGCGCTATGAGCTCGCCCACCAAGCGCAGCAAAACCAGGCTAGATATCCCCCTGTATCTTTCATCGGTATCCGGAAACAGCTTGCCTATGTCCCCCATTGCTGCCGCGCCAAGCAAAGCATCCATTACGGCATGGACCAGGACGTCGGCATCTGAATGGCCTTTGAGCCCTTTTTCAAAGGGGATAAAAACCCCGCCCAGAATCAAATCCCTGCCTTCTACCAGGGGATGCACGTCATAACCCATTCCTATCCTCATACCAACCCTCCAGCAATAAATTCACGTGCCAAAATCAAATCCTCCCGCGTCGTAATCTTTATATTGCAATAGCTGCCCATCACCATTTTAACCGGATGCCCCAGCCGTTCCACCAGTATCGCGTCATCGGTCCCACAAAATCCATCCTGTAGGGCCTTCTCATGGGCCTCCCATATGAGGTGATATTTAAAAGCCTGGGGCGTCTGCACCTGCCACAGCTCGCTCCGCGCAGGGGTGCACACCACAAACTGCTGCCCATCCACCTTCTTTATCGTATCCTTGACTGGGACGCCCACCACAGCCGCCCCATATTTATCGGCCGCACAAATGCTGTCCTGTATCATCTGACCCGTGACAAACGGCCTGACCCCGTCATGGATCACCACTATATCAACATCCTCAAACCTCACAAGAGCTTTGAGGCCGTTATACACCGACTGCTGGCGTTCCTGTCCGCCCTCCACCACCAATACGGGCTTTTTAAACCCATATTTTCGTACTATGTCATTTTTAACATGCTCAACGTCAGAAGGCGCCACCACCAATACCATGGCTTCGATAACTGGCTGCTCATCAAACGCCTGAAGCGCATGCACAACCACCGGCTTGTCACCCAGCATCAAATACTGCTTGCTAACGCTGGTACCCATTCGCTTGCCCTGTCCAGCTGCTACTATAATGGCATAATTTCTTCCTTTCATGTTTTTAGATTCATTCCTCCCCCTGCCATATACGATACGCCCGCTAAACTCGCATTTGGTCGATACAGCCTATTATTAACCTATCTATTAAAAGACAGAGTTTCATAGAAACACGGCAGAAATTAGACAACTTCCTTTGTCTAATACAGTATACAAAAAAAAGCAACGGAATACAATCCGCTGCTTGAGAATTAAACCTTATTCTCCCTTTGACCATCCTATCAGCTTACCTTATCCACCGGTTTAGGCTTGGCAAATATCATTCTACCTGCTGCCGTCTGAAGTACGCTGGTCACCAGCACACCTATGGTCTCGCCCACGTGTTTCTTGCCTCCGTCCACCACGATCATGGTACCATCGTCCAGATAAGCAACACCTTGCCCCACTTCTTTGCCGTCTTTGACAACCTGCACCACCATCTCTTCGCCAGGCAGGACTATGGGCTTCATCGCGTTTGCCAGCTCGTTAATGTTAAGCACGGCCACACCTTGAAACTCAGCCACCTTATTCAAATTGTAGTCGTTGGTAATGATCTTGCCGTTCAAAATCCGGGCCAGCTTAAGCAGCTTGGTGTCAACTTCAGCGACGTCATCAAAGTCCTTCTCATAAATCTCTACCGGGATGTCCAGCTCTTTCTGAATGCGGTTAAGTATGTCAAGGCCGCGCCGTCCACGATTGCGCTTTAGAACATCTGAAGAATCAGCTATATGCCTTAGCTCTTCCAGCACAAAGCTGGGGATAACCAGTGGGCCCTCTATAAACCCGGTTTTGCATATATCGAATATCCTGCCATCGATTATGACGCTGGTATCCAAAATCTTGGGTTGACTGCGGTAACCATCAAGCATGGCCTTATCCTTTGACGTTTTTTTCAATGGAACCAGCCAGTTAAGCTCGTCCCTTCTCTTTATAGCGACGCTTATCCCCAGATACCCCAGCAATATGTAAATAACCACCGTAAGAGGTATTGAAACTCCCGGCAGAGCAATTTGATTTATGGGAAAACTGATGAGGTAAGCGATAAACAGCCCCACAATCAGACCGGCAGCACCCAGTATCACATCGGTTAAAGGCATCTCCTGCAGCTTTTTCTCTATCGCTTTTGTAAATCTCACTGTCAAAGATATGAGCTTGTTGGACGAAACGAAGAGAATAATTGCAAATACAAAACAGCACAGCAAGTACACAACAATATCCTGATATATAGGCATAAACGTTATTCTTTGGCTGTTGAGCAAATTCGTCATCCACCAGGCCACCCCTGTACCTATGACGGCCCCACATGCCGTCAACACTCCTCTAACAACCCTTACCAGCACACCTTCACCTCCTCTTCGGTTATGCCATCCCCCAAAGATCTCACCTCTCCCTTGCCAAGCAGGTCTTAAAAACCAGATCTCCTCTTATCATTATTATTAACATTCTGCCAAATTTTATAAGACCAAATACAGCTTATTATACTCTTGCCTAATATGTTCAATCAGTCGCTTTTTCTAAAATGATACTATCCACCAGTGCAGAAACCTCATCCTCGCTCACATTCGTAGATAGCATCAGTTCGCTGATCAGGAACTGCCTGGCACTGTTGAGCATCTTCCGTTCAGCGGCAGACAAACCTTTTTCTCTATCCCTTAACATTAGGTTCCTTACAACATCGGCAATCTCGTAGATATCCCCACTTTTTATCTTATCCATATTCAACCTGTACCGCTTGTTCCAGTTGGCAGGCATGCTGGTCTGGTCGCCGTTTAAAACATTTATAACTTTATCGACCTCTTCTCTGGATATAACATGCCTTAAACCCATTTGTTCTACATTTTTGGTGGGGATCATCACCTTGATCTTCATTACAGGGAAATACAGCACGTAGTACTCCTGCTTTTCGCCCAGTATCTCCCTTTCTTCTATGCTCTCCACTATACCCGCGCCATGCATCGGATAAACCACCTTATCCCCCACCTGAAAAAGCATAAAAAAAGCCTCCCTTTTAATGCAATATTTTCTTTATTATACCACAAGTTTCTGATATCGTCAATAAAAGCGATATTTTAACACACAGAGAATAGACTTGTCAATATCAACAAAAAAGAAAAAGCCTCTGTCAGTAATTTACAAAAAGGTTTAACAGCCAATACGTTCACAAGATCAATATAACGAAATAAATGGAATGAAGAATGATAGATGAAAGCAGGAGATGGTTTTGCCAATGAAACAGACAATGACAGCTAATGGGGAGCTATACCCATCACCTTACAGCCTCAATTACAACTTAAAGCGGATGAATGTATTTTTATTCAAATGCCCAAAATTACTTCGAGGGCTTCAGAGATGGTCTCGACGCCAATTACATCCATGCCCTTTGGGATGGCAAGGCCTTTCAAATTATCACGGGGTATCACACACTGCTTGAAGCCCAGCCTCAGGCTCTCGTTGATTCTCTTGTCGATATGGCTTATCCCTCTTACCTCGCCCGTCAAGCCCACTTCACCCATCACCACCATCTCGGGGCTTACCGGAATATTTCTGAAGCTGGAAGCAATGGCGGTAACGACAGCCAGGTCAGCGGCCGGCTCATCTATTTTGAGCCCTCCTACCACGTTGACATAGGCATCCTGGTTATACAGCTGCATTCCCACCCTTTTCTCAAGGACCGCCATGAGCAGAATGACGCGGTTGTAGTCAATCCCGGTGGACATGCGGCGCGCCATGCCAAACACCGTGGTGCTCACCAAAGCCTGCACTTCCACCAACACCGGCCTGGTCCCCTCCATGCTGCACAGCACCACCGACCCAGGCACCCCGTGCGTTCGCTCGGAAAGCAAAATCTCAGAAGGATTCAAAATCTGGACAAGCCCTCTGTCTCTCATCTCAAAGACGCCAATCTCATTGGTGGAACCAAATCTGTTTTTCACTCCGCGCAGTATCCTATAGCTGTGGTGCCTGTCCCCTTCAAAATACAAGACGGTGTCCACCATGTGCTCCAGAACCCTTGGCCCTGCGATGGCCCCTTCCTTTGTCACGTGCCCCACTATAAATACGGTAACGCCCTGGTTCTTGGCCAGCTTCATGAGAACACCAGTGGCTTCGCGAACCTGCGTTACGCTCCCCGGCGCAGATGACAGCTGCGGCAAAAATACCGTTTGAATGGAGTCTATGACCAAAAATTCCGGATTCAGTGTCTGGACATGGGACAGTATCACGTCCATGTTGGTCTCAGAGACCAGATACAGTTCTCTGGCCGATATATTAAGGCGGTTGGCCCTCATCTTGACCTGCTTGACGGATTCCTCACCCGAAACATAAAGCACTCTCCCATGCCTGTCGGCCAGCGAGCCGCATACCTGAAGAAGCAAAGTCGATTTGCCGATACCCGGATCCCCACCTATCAATATGAGGGACCCTTTTACAATCCCCCCGCCCAGCACATGGTCCAGCTCTTCAAGATCGGTGGTATATCTTTCCTCGTCCTGTAGAGCTATCTGCTCCAGCGCTTCAGGCCGGGAGTAGGTCACCATGCCCATCTCACCGGCATCACGGCCTCTGAGCTGTATCTCCTCCACAAACGTATTCCACTGCTCACAGGAAGGGCACTTGCCCATCCATTTTGGGGACTCATACCCGCATTCCTGACATACAAATACCTTTCTCGGTTTAGCCATAACCCCTCCACGCATTTTTTATATATCCGGTTGCTCAATAATGCTGACCTTCACTTTATCCTTTCTTTGTGACGGATCGCTTACCTCATACCAGACCACCACGTTACCCGACACACACGCTTTGGACAGCATCCCCTTTTCTCCAGGCTGAGTAAGCCGTGCATAACGATCTATCTCCCAGAAATACAGCATTATCGAATCGTTCTGGGTATAGACAATGAATTTGTCTCCCACTCCAAACAGCCTTCCCACACCTTGTGCAACCACTTTTATGGTCTCACCATCGTCCCTGGTCATCAGCAACCTGGCCCTGGAAGGGTCAAGGTTGTCTAGCCAGGCTATCACCTCTCCGTTGGTCTGGGGATAGATAGCAAATCCCTGTGGGTCTATTATTTGGGGCTCCACCCCTTGAGCCTCAGCCTGTACAGCTGCAACACCATTATCATTCACGCCTTGCACACCCATACCTGTGCCTTCAAGAGCCGCGGTTTCGGCTTGAGCAGTTGCATTTTCTCCCTGCGAAGGCATATCATTCGCAGACATATTGCCTGGCTCACCTGCAGGCTCACTTCCAGCCAATTCTACCGCTGCATCTTGTCCTGTAACTGCCCCAATCGTCAACGCCTTTTTAAGGTCGAGCTTTTTGATTATGCTCCTGCTGGCATCCTTCGGAGATGGATATACCCATACCAACACATCATCATACAATGCAGGAGGGCATGTCCCATATGTCGGATTGTTAAAGCTATCCAGGACAACCGGCTCCCCTGATTTAAAATTATACAGATACAGCCTGTCGTTCTCTTCGTCCTTTTGCTCTACCCATACCAAATTATCTCCATACAAAACCAGCTGCGGTTTGTTCAAATCGCATCGTTTAACTTGAGAGACTTCACCGGTCTTTCTGTTCAATGCGTATATGTAGTTAGTACCGCTTTGATTGGTATCCAACCATACAATCCAATTCTCATTGAACCTGCCCTCGTAGATCTCGCCAAACTTGACCTTGGTCTCGGCAACCTCGGTTTCCTGCCTGGTATCTAGATTATAAAGAAAAAGCCTGGTAAGCACAGGCCCATCGATGCTGGAGGCATTACCAGCCGAATAGAGAAGTTCCCTGCCGTACGGGGTAGGCTCGTTTATTTGCAACATCTCGGTCTCCAAATCCACTGCACTACCTGACAGGTCTATTATAGGAAGCTGCTTCGGTTCTTGTTTATCTTTCTGTTTAGTTATCGGCTCTGCATGAAGATCGGACACCACCTCATCCGATGGACTCTCAATCCCCCTACTCACAACATTATTCTTGGAAACAACCTTAGGCAGCAACAGCCCTAGTGTAATAAGCACCACACATAAGCAGACGATAACCCCCAGTCGCATACTATTTTTACCTAAAATGCGGTTTGACATACTGAGGAACATAAAAACTTTGTTCGCTTTCTTAAGTGGCCTTAATCCCGAACCGGTATGCTTATCCTTCATTGAAAAACCCTTAAAAGAGCCACTCATCCTTGTTTTGAATACAACCATTATGGGCTGTTTCATCTTATATAAAATTCCGTTCCTTAGATTCTTAGCCAATTCCGCAATATTTTTAAAATACATAATACACTCTCCCCTTCACCAACCTTTAAATACAAATATAAAAAACAACTACCTTATTTTAAATATCTATAGAGCGGCATCTTAATATTCTATTTATATTCAACGAGAAGAAGAACAAAACTGATATTGCAATACTGACAAATACACCTACCCAATATATACTCCTTAACCCATAACTATCAATTATCCAGCCCCCAACATAACTTCCTATTATCCCACTTACACCAAAAAATATGGAATTAGCAAAGGTTTGAGCAGTAGCTTTTAACTCGGAGGGTGCTAATTCATCAATGTAATACACAGCGCCATTAGTAAACAAGGCAAATGACGGACCTTGCAGGAGTTGTATAGCAAGCACATGAAAGGGAGTAGTTGATACAAGATATAATGCTTGACGGAGAATAAAAAATATAGTAGAAAACAGTATCAAGTTTATCGGTTTAAATTTCCTAATGAGGATTTTAGAATACAAAAAAATAGGAATTTCACTTATAGCCATTATGGTAAAAACCATTCCAAGCTCTCCATCAGACCCTCCTACCAGCTCCATGAGATTTGGAAGAAAAATAAATGCACTTCTATGAGGAATAATTATAACCATAGCAAAAATCAAAAAAGACATATATGCATAATTTTTAAGCAACCTGGTGAAATTTAAATTATCTACACCATCAGATGATACAGGCCTATCAGTTTTAATCCCTATACATGTAATAACAGTCAAACAGCCCATTAACAACAAAATCGGGAACAACACGTCAGTTGAAAAACTATCTACTAACCTTCCGTATATGTATACCATAACAGCAAAACCAATTGAGCCCCACACCCTAATACTGCCATAATAAAGATTCTTCTCTGTTTTGATACCCTGTATAACCCAGCTGTCCAGCAAAGGTGCAAGGGGCGATTCAAAAGCTGTAACCAATGCTAAAACTATACCTACAAATACAGCTGATGAAATAAATGAGACAGGTTGCAGTAATATTATCGCCGCAGTCAAACAAATGATAAAGACCTTTTTTACAGACTGTATCCGATCACTTACTATACCCCAAAACGGTTGGGCAAAAACAACAACCAGAGAATTTATAGCTACAATCGTTCCGATAATTGTATTGCTAAAGCCCTTATTTCTCAAAAAGACCACTACAAAGGGATAATATGCAGCAAAAGTTGCCCAGAATATAAATTCCAAAACAGAATATTGTAGTTGCTTCGGATGTATACTGCGAATTTTTATTAATAAATTCTTCATAAAAACCCCCATATTCTAAAACGCAGTTCAGATTTGCCTAAATTAAATAAATAAAGCATCATAAATCCAGACTTATTATACCACCAACTTATAAAAAATCCAATATTAAGACAAAATGAAGCCTGGTAAAACAAAAAGGGTCAGGCTTACTGCCTGACCCTTTTTGTTTTACACCGGCACCTGCTTTTTGAATACCAGCTTGTCATCCTCAACGTCCAGAAGCACCTTATCTCCCATTTTGACGCGCCCGGCCAGAATTTCCTCGGACAGCCTATCCTCCAGAGTCTTTTGTATAACCCTCCGCAAAGGCCTGGCACCATACAACGGATCAAATCCTTGCTTGATCATGTATTCTTTGGCTGCCTCGCTGACCTCCAGGAATATATTCTTTTCCTCCAGCCGTTTGGCAACATTCTGTATCATCAAAGACGCGATCTGCCTTAAGTGTACATCCTCCAACGGATGGAACACTATGATCTCGTCCAAGCGGTTGAGAAACTCCGGCCGGAAAGTCTTGCGCAACTCCTCCATTATATTCTCCTTCATCCTTTCGTATTCGGTTGCAGCCATATCGCCTGCCGTGGCAAAACCAAGGGTTTTCTGCTTCCTTATGGTATGCGCTCCAACGTTAGAGGTCATGACTATGACGGTATTTTTGAAGTCCACCGTTCTCCCCTTACCATCGGTAAGACGTCCGTCTTCGAGAATCTGAAGTAATATATTGAACACATCAGGGTGCGCTTTCTCGATCTCATCCAGCAGCACCACCGAGTAGGGCCTTCGCCTAACCCTTTCGGTAAGCTGACCGCCCTCTTCATAACCTACATATCCAGGAGGTGCACCGATCAACCTGGACACAGTGTGTCTCTCCGAATACTCAGACATGTCTATACGTATCATTGCGTTTTCATCGCCAAAGAGGGCTTCTGCCAGGGCCTTGCACAGCTCGGTCTTACCCACACCCGTCGGGCCCAGGAACATGAACGAACCGATGGGCCGTTTTGGGTCTTTTAGCCCGGCCCGTGCTCTTCTTATGGAGTTGGCCACCGCACGCACTGCCTCATCCTGGCCAATGACGCGCTCGTGCAGTATTTCCTCCATCTTAAGCAGCCGTTCGGCTTCAGCCTGTTCCAGCCTCTGAACGGGTATCCCCGTCCAACTCGACACGATTTGTGCTATGTGGTCCTCCGTCACTACCTCGGTATTGGTGGTGTTTTGCGTTGTCCACTTCTCTTTCTCCTTCTCGATCTGTTCGCGGATCCTCTGCTCCTCGTCGCGAATCTGTGCGGCTTTTTCAAAGTTCTGGTTCATGACGGCCTCTTCTTTTTCCTTCTTCAGGTTCTCCAGCTTTTCCTCCAGCTCCTTTATCCTGGAAGGCGGCGTAAAGGCCTGCAGCCGCACCCGGGATGCCGCTTCATCGATCAGGTCAATAGCCTTGTCTGGGAGATACCTGTCGGTTATATACCGTGCCGACAGCTCAACAGCCGCCTTTATGGCCTCATCGGTGATTCTGACCTTATGATGCGCCTCGTACTTATCCCTCAACCCCATCAGTATTTGAACTGCTTCTTCTTTGGTGGGTTCCTCCACCATCACCGGCTGGAATCTTCGCTCCAGAGCCGGGTCCTTTTCCACGTGCTTCCTGTACTCGTCCAGCGTAGTGGCCCCAATCACCTGTATCTCGCCGCGGGCCAAAGCCGGCTTCAATATGTTGGAGGCATCAATGGCTCCCTCAGCAGCGCCGGCACCAATAATGGTGTGCATCTCGTCTATAAAGAGAATTACGTTGTTGGCCTTCCTTATCTCCTCCATCACGGTCTTCAACCGTTCCTCAAACTCTCCACGGTATTTGGTACCCGCCACCATAGCCGACAGGTCCAGGGTAACAACCCTCTTATCGCGCAAAAGCTCCGGGATATTGCCGTCAACAATCCTCTGAGCCAGCCCTTCAACGATGGCTGTCTTGCCTACTCCCGGCTCACCTATCAAAACAGGATTGTTTTTGGTCCTCCTGGTTAAAATCTGGAGCACCCGTTCTATTTCCTTCTCCCTTCCTACCACCGGATCAAGGTTGCCTTCACGGGCCATTTCAGTAAGGTCCCTTCCAAACTGATCCAGCGTAGGAGTATTGCTCCTCCGCCTTTTGGCGGTTCTGCCAGGTTCACCGCCTTCCTCCTTCAATATCTTCATCAGCTGATCTCTAACAGCCTGGAAATCCACACCCAGGTCTTTGAGGATTCGAACAGCCACCCCCTCTCCTTCCCTGAGAAGGGCCAGCAACAGGTGTTCTGTCCCTACGTAGTTGTGTCCCAGATTGCGTGCCTCATAAAAACTGAGTTCCATAACCCGCTTGGTACGCGGGGTATATCCAAAACCCTCGTTGAAATTGAAGGTACCCCTACCAATCAAGGTCTCTATTTGCTTTCTGACCTTATCTGCATCGGCGCCCAGCTGTCTGAGAACCTGCGAAGCAACCCCTTCCTCTTCTCGAATCAGCCCCAGCAACAGGTGCTCAGTACCCACATAGTTGTGTCCCAGAGCACGCGCCTCTTCCTGAGCGTACATCAAAGCCCTTTGAGCCCGCTCGGTAAATCTTCCCAAAAACGCCATTTTTCACCCTCCCTTTCTTTTGTTTTTTATAAACTAATATCCTCCTATCCAACCTTCCTCTGAAAAAACCATCGTCCAAATTTTTACAATACTTTTATTCTTTAGTTTAGTATAAAACAAAGTGTGATTTTTAGTCCTTTATTTTAAAACACCTCTCGTTCCTATTTATACCCTTTGTACCATGGATAAAAACGCCATGTCAGGTAACTTTGCTCAATTCGTTTTTGACCCTATCGGCCCTTGCCACATCCAATTCTTCTGCGCTCGTCTCCCTGCCTATATAGGCCTGAAGGTGTGCCGGCTGGCATTTAACCATCAACTCGTTCAGCATCACAACGTCTATTCCGTTGATGATACCCATGTCCACCCCCAGGCGCACCTGTGACAGCAGGGACATAAATTCCTGCAGGCTCAGCTTTCTGGCATGCGTCAGTATCCCCAAAGACCGCCATATGCGGTCTTCAAACTCCAGCTTGTTGGACTGCATAAGAGCCTGCCGTGCCATCCTCTCATTCTCCATTAGCTGGCGTACAGCAATATTGATATTGCTTATTATCTCCTCCTCTGATGGACCCAGGGTGATCTGGTTGGATATCTGGTAAATGTCTCCCAGCGCCTCACTTCCTTCACCATAAAGTCCCCTGGCAGTCAAACCTACTTTGGAGATGGTCTGCAAAACGCTGTTTATATACTTTGTAGCTACAAGCCCTGGCAGATGCATCATCACCGAAGCCCGCATGCCTGTACCCACATTTGTGGGACAGCTGGTTAGATACCCCAAATGCTCGTCAAATGAGTACTCTATGCTCTCTTCGACGATGTCGTCCACCCTGTTTAAGAGTTCCCAAGCCTTGTCAAGCTGAAAGCCCGGAAAGATGCACTGCATCCGTATATGGTCTTCTTCATTGACCATTATGCTTATCTGCTCATTGTGATTGATGAGAGCAGCAGCTACCTCCGCACGTTCCACCAGGTCCGGGCTTATTAAATGCTTTTCAACAAGTATATATTTTTCCACATCGCTCAAGTTCCTCAAAGAAACGAAGTCAAAATCTCGGCTCAGTATCGAGTTGCTCTCCAGGATGCTTTTTTTAACCATATCCACAGCTTTTTGCAACACTTCTGGGCTTGCTATAGACGGAAAGGGCAGCCCGGCTATGTTTCTGGCAATCCTCACTCGGCTGCTCATGACTATACCGTTGAAAGGCCCGCTTTCGTTTATCCAGCTCATCCAAAACTCCCTCCTTATAGCTGGCCCAGCTGTCTTTCAAGCTCCCGTATCTGATCCCTTAATCTGGCCGCTTCCTCAAAAGCCTCGGTTTCGATAGCCTTCTGAAGCTGGGCTTTCAGCTGCTGAATCTGCCGCTCAAGGCGTAAACCTATCCCCGCCCTTCTGGGTACCTTGCCGGTATGCTTCGTTCCCCCCTGCACCCTTTTAATGACGGGGGTGAGCTCCTCAGCAAAGTACCTGTAGCAGTCCTGGCACCCCAGCCTTCCAATCTTCCTGAACTGCATAAAATCCATACCACAGGCCTTACACCTGGGCAAGCCCTTGCTCTCAATGTGAACGGTAGTCTTATCCATATCCAGGAAACCAGTTAAAAGGTCGTTTATGGAAAAGGGAACAAACACCTTGAAATCCCCTTTTTGCCTTGCACATTCCTCGCACAAGTAAAGCTCTGTCTTATGGTTATTCACTATTTTTGTAAAGTGAACCGTGGCAGGGCGCTTTTGGCATTGTTGACACAGCATTGGATTTCACTCCTTTTTGAACTAAAATCAGGGACGGGTTTGCACCCATTTCCCTTAAATATCAGTTACGCAGCTTTAAAATGGTGGTGAGCATTGCCTTCATGATACTGGCGCGAACGTTATCTTTTAAGTTTGTTGGAATGCCTATCCCTTTGTCCTGTATAGCCGCTTTCATTATGAGCGACTCCCTCTCGGTTATAATGCCCTTATCGAGCATATGATGAATTATATCCTCTGCAGCCTGCTGCGATATGCGGTTGCCTATCCTTTCTTTCAGTAGGTACATTATATAATCATTATTATCCATATCTAAACGGATAATGCGGATGTATCCTCCACCGCCCCTTCGGCTCTCTATATAGTACCCACGATCGAGCGAAAAACGTGTGGCTAATACGTAGTTGATCTGCGAGGGGGCGCACTCAAAATAATCCGCAAGCTCGTTCCTTTGAAGTTCTAGCTGTCCGTTGCTTTCTTCCAGCAGTGCCTTTATAAACTCTTCGATCATATCGCTCAATCGTGCCATCCACATCACCTCTTTGGTTATTGACTTTCTTTGACTTTCATTTTTAATTATAACCAATTATAATAAAAAAATAACATTTAATATTCAAGTAATTACCTCTATTTTAGGCCTTATTTTAAAATTACATTAATTTAACTCGAAAAATTAAAGACTTAAGCCGTTTTTTACCTAACTATTGCTTTATTTTGCGCATTTTGAAACCTTGTATTCTCTCTTAAAATTTACTTTTCATTTTTGTGAGTTTTTTGTCATTACCATATATACAAAATCATACAATCATGATAGACTAAATAGCAGGAGCAAGGTAAAAAGAGGGGGTTAAGCGCTATGAAAAATTTAGGTCTACAGCTCTATTCCGTAAAAGAGCTGGCCCAAAAGGACTTCATTGGCACCTTAAAGGAAGTGGCCGAAGTTGGTTACGACGGAGTAGAATTTGCAGGCTTTTTCAACACTCCCGCCAAGGAACTCAAAAAAGCGCTGGACGATTTAAATCTCACTCCCTGCGGCAGCCATACCGGAATCGACCTGCTTCAAAACAGCCTTGACGAGGTAATAGAATACAACCTCGAAATCGGGAACCGTTACATAGTGTGTCCCGGCATTCCTCCCCATATGCGGGACAGCGCCGATGCTTACAAAAGGCTAGGGGAGTTGTTTAACAGGATCGGTCAGCGCTGCAAGCAGCATGGCATTCAGTTTGCATATCACAACCACGCTTTTGAGTTTGAAAAATTCGATGGTGAATATGGGCTGGATATCCTGATGTCCAACACCGATCCCGAGCTTGTACACTTAGAGCTGGACACATTCTGGGTAGAATACTGCGGCTTAAAGTCGGTGGATTTCATGAGAAAGTACCCGCAGCAGTGCTCTTCCCTCATCCACATAAAAGACCTTAAAAGCACGGATAAAAAGGTGAGCACGGAGATAGGCAGCGGCATAATGGACTTCGTCGAGATCGTCCGAGTCGGCAAAGAGCTGGGAATCAAATGGTATATAGTGGAACAGGAAGAATTCGAGATACCCCAGCTTGAAAGCATAAGACAAAGCCTTAATTATATGCGAAGCATATTATAGGGGAAGGGGTAGATGAGGATGAAAGACGGTAAGCTGTGTATAGGCATAATTGGGGCGGGGAATATCGCTCAAACTGCTCATATCCCAAATTACAAAAAACAAAAGGACGTCGAGATAATTGGCGTATGCGACTTCAACTTCGATAGGGCCAAAGAGGTTGCCGGCAAGTTTGACATAAAATACGTGTCCAACAACTTCCAGGATATCATCAATATCGAAGAGATCGACGCAGTAAGCATCTGTACCCCCAACAGCTCCCATGCTGAGATCGCCATTGCGGCAGCCAATGCTAAAAAGCATATACTTTGCGAAAAACCCATGGCCATGAATGTAAAAGAGGCAGAGGAGATGTGCAAAGCCGCCAAAGACAACAACATCATATTCATGATGGGCTTTGTAAACAGATTTCGCGCCGAAAGCAAGCTCATAAAAACCCTAGCTGATGCTGGTAAGTTTGGAGAGATATACTATGCAAAAACAGGGTGGATGAGGAGGCGCGGCACGCCTCTGGGCTGGTTCACCGACCTGTCCAAATCTGGTGGCGGCCCAGTCATCGATATAGGAGTACACGTGATCGATCTGACGTGGTATTTCATGGGCAAACCAAAGCCAATAAGCGTAAGTGCCGCCACATATAGCAAAATAGGCAATTATCAAACCAAGGGCGTAGGCCGATGGGTGGCTTTGGATGCTGACAATATCGTCTTTGAAACCGAAGATTCCGCTTCGGGTTTTATCAGGTTCGAGAACGGCGCTTCCATGACATTTGATGTAAGCTGGGCCATCAACGGAAAGGACACGGGAGTATACAGCTACATCTTCGGCACAAAGGCAGGGGCTAGCCTAAACCCGCTAATGATCTACGGCGAGGAAGAAAACTATCTGATGGACTCTGCACCTGTGATCAAGCCGGAAGATAGCTTTGCCAATCAAATAGAGCACTTTATAGAGTGCATACGTGAAGGCAAGGAACCCATAGCACCAGCAGAGGATGGCCTTGAAGTCCAAAAAATGCTCAACGGTATCTACGAATCGGCAAAGCTGGGCAGAGAAGTGATGCTGTGACATCCTCCCCTCAATAAATTGAGGGGCATCCCAGCGTTGGATGGCGATATACGCTGCAGGTTAGCCAGCATTCCCCGGATAACCCGGATCATCACCTTGGCCTTTGGAGGTGTCGCGCTCCCCTCTCTCCCAGGGTCATGCCCTGAAAGCCCGGAGAAAAAGCACCATTCATCCTCAAATAAAGAGCACAGGGAATGGCCACATCCTGCATGGCTGTATCCTGCATGCTTAAAACACTAAAAATTTAGCATCATAGGGAAAACAAGACAAAAACCTCCTACAGGGTTGTCATACAGTTCGCCCTGTAGGAGGTTTTTGTTTCAAACAGTTTAGGCTTCAATTACCTGTTTGGCTAGCTCGACCGGCGATATCGCATCCTTGGAAAATGGCCTAAGCCTAAGCCTGAAATTGAATTCATGAGGCAGCAACCTGTACTGAGGCAGCTGGCCAGGCCCACAGCTGGCACTGCCCAGCCCATGCTGCCTGTAATCCAAGTTCACGGTGATGAAGTCGCGCCTTGTCAGCTCATAGGTATGCGAAGCAGCATCCAGGTCCTGCGTGGTAAACCAGTGCGCACTGAATTCCATCTGCGGCATTCCTACAGCCAGCAGGCCCATACCGCGGCTGTTGGTAAAAGACACCCACCGCACATCGGTGCGGTTCCCATTCTCCTGCGGGCGCACATAGGGCGTGTACAGGTCATCCACCTTACAGCTGTATACGCCAAACCGGTTAGCCTCCTTGCTGTCACAATAGCTCTCGCCAGGGCCGCGCCCATACCACGATACCGCATCCATACAAGCCGGTAGCGCCATCTGGAGCCCTATTCTCGGCAGGGTATCCGGCAGCTTGCCCTGGGGTACACCGTGAACCTCCACAACCACATCTCCGCTACCATAAATGCTGTAGATGTACTCGCACAGTATACCCCAATCGTATACTGGTGGGGCTATGCGCGAAGTGACCTTTACCTGGATAACATTTTTATCGCAAGCCTTGAATTCAACGCTGTCTATGCGGTGCTGCATCCTGTCAAGGCCAGCCTTGCGCCACATGACAGCCTCATGCACATCGTTGTCAGTGGGCGCCCTCCAGAAATTCATTCTGGGCCCTTTCACCAGCATATCCATCCCTTGATAAATCCAGGACTGTATGACGCCCCTTACCCTATCGAACACCAGCTCAAAATCGGCACCCGAAACCAGGAGCTTATTCCCTTGTTGCTCATAAGACACCGGAGGCATGGATGCCACATGCACTTTAGGAGCAGGGGATTCAACGGGGAGCTTAAACTGCGCCCAGGCAACCTCATATCCTCTCTCGGCCCATGGGGTATCAGAAGCCAAGGTAAAATACAGGTTCAACCAGTAGTCGGTGCCGGGCTTAACCGTTTGAGGCATTTGCATGGGTATGGTCACAATCCGGCTTTCGCCAGCTTTAATATGAGGCATATCAAGCTGACCGCCTTGCAGCACCTGACCGTCGGCAACTACGTTCCACGATAAGGCCAGGTGGTCCAGCGAAATGAAGTCATACCGGTTGATAATCCGTACCTTGCCAGCCTTTAGATCCACCGCCTCAACCTTTACCGGCTCCAGTACCTTCTTGTATTCTATCAACCCGGGGGAAGGAGTCCTATCCGGAAACAGCAGGCCGTCTATAACGAAATTCCCATCATTGGGCTGGTCTCCAAAGTCACCGCCGTAGGCAAAGTATTCTTTCCCATCGGCCGTCCTTCGCCTGATGCCATGGTCCAGCCACTCCCACACGCAGCCTCCCTGCAGCCTCTTATATGTATAGAAAACTTCCCAGTACTCTTTCAGATTGCCCGGCCCATTACCCATGGCATGGGCGTACTCGCAAAGTATATGAGGCCTCTTCATGTTGGTCTTTTGCCCCAGCTCCATCATCTTATCAACGGAAGTATACATCGTGCTGTATACATCTGCCACTCTGGGCTCAACCTCTTCGTTATCGAATATGAGCCTGGTCTCCCCTTCATAATGGATGAGGCGAGTGGGGTCTATCTCGCGTGCTTTTCTGGCCATGGCCTCATGATTTCGTCCAAAGCCCGATTCGTTGCCCAGCGACCACATGATGACGCAGGGATGATTTTTGTCGCGCTGCACCATCCTCTCCATCCGATCCACATAGGCTTCTTCCCATTCGGGGTCATCGCTCAACCTTTCCCAATCCTTTAGCACCGCAAAGCCGTGACACTCAAGGTCAGCCTCGTCTATAACATAAAGCCCGTATTCGTCACACAGGTCATAAAACCTGGGGTCATCGGGATAATGGGAAGTCCGCACTGCATTTATATTGTGTCGTTTCATGAGGATAACGTCTTGTACCATCGCATCAAGTGGAACTGCCCTGCCAAGGTCAGGGTGGTGCTCATGGCGATTTACGCCCTTGAGCTTTATAGCAACGCCGTTGACCAGGAAATTCCCATCCTTCAACTCTATGGACCTGAACCCCACTCTGGATGGGATGACTTCCAAAATGCGCCCATCAGCGTCCTTCACGGCAAGCAGCAATTTATATAGATAAGGCGATTCGGCCGACCACTTCTCGGGGTTGGATACAGGGATCTCTATACCCAATGTGGTCTGACCGGCAGCAGATATAGAGAACTTCTCTTTAAGCGGGTTTTCCATAACCGGACAGCCATGCGCATCCAGCAGCTTAACTTCTAATTCACCGCTTACTTCTTGCTGAGATGCGTTATTCAAAACAGCCTCGATATGGAGGACCGCATCCTTGTACTTTTCATCCAGCTGGGTACGCACAAAATAATCAAACAGGTGCACCTTAGGCCTGGCAAGAAGATACACATCCCTGAATATGCCGCTCAGCCACCACATGTCCTGGTCCTCAAGATAGCTCCCGTCACTCCACTGATATACCCTGACTGCCAAGGTATTCATACCCACACGGACCCACGGGGTTATGTCAAACTCGGCCGGCAAACGGCTGCCCTGGCTGTATCCCACCTCGTTGCCGTTCACCCATACATGGAATGCGCTGTCCACTCCCTCAAATCTGAGGCATATCTGGTATCCCTGCCAGCTTTCGGGTATGTAAAAATTGCGCCTGTAGCAACCAGTAGGATTCTCACTGGGCACCCGCGGGGGATCCACCGGAAAAGGATATATCACATTGGTGTAGTGCGGCCGCCCATACCCCGCCATCTGCCAGTTTAGAGGCACCTGAATGTCATCCCATGACGTCACATCATAATCCTCCCGGTAAAACCCTTCGGGCGCTTCCACAGGCGACTCAGCGTAATAGAACTTCCATACTCCATTGAGCAGTTTAAAACGCGCAGAAGCACCCCGTTGGCCTATCAAAGCCGACGCCTCATCATGATAGGGAATAAAGTAGGCCCTACCGGGCATGCGGTTGCGTTGAAGCACCTTTAGGTTTTCCCAATCATTTAGGGTTTTGGCCATTTCATCCATAATAGAATCACCCCTTCTCGGAAAATAAATTTTAGACTTTGGTATAATCATAAAATTTTCCTTATACCTTGTTTTTATTTAACCTTTCAAAGTGGAATAACCTGCTGTGACCTCCTCCCCTCAATAAATTGAGGGGCATCCTCAAGCGGATGTACGCAAAAGTTTATCCTTGCGCTTCGGTTCAGTGACACCGTGCCACCCCAACAGGAACGACACGGTCACGGGCCGCGCCACTCGGCCACTACTCCCCTTCACGGAAGATACCTGGAAAGCTCTTTCAAAGATATTCAAGGCACCGTTTACATCTCACTGCCCCTTCCAACCACAGGAACATACATACCCGGTTTCTTCGTACTCTTTCCGTAGATGCCACAGAAGCCCGTTGTATACCTTGGTGGCACACAACATGGCGTCTTTTAGAATAGCTTCAGTCCGAGAATCTGTATGGATTTGCACCTTGAGAGTAATTAGAGGCACTCATTCACCCCCTTCCTCTGCTTTCTAGGCTTTGATATAGCGCTGTTCCGGTTGATTTCCACGTTTCTTTCTTCATACCATTATGGTATCACATAGGTAAGATGATGTAAACAACAGGGCGAGGGAGTCCGTGTATTCCCTCAATGAATTGAGGGGATTACTGCCCCCTCGCGCTCCCCCCGATTTTCTAAATCTATTCCACAAACCAAATTACTGGGCTCCTTTATTTCGTTCCTCGGATCCTGTACCTCCACAAGTATACTTACGTAGTACCTTCCTGATTTCGTCTTAACTACTGTAACTGATTTTATCCTCCCTTCAAATCCCCTGTGTAATACCGCTTTTATCCACTCTTTTATCTTCGGAAGATAAATAAATCCTTCCTCAAAATCCACCCTTATCGTCTCGTTCCCATTTGGAAGTATCTGATTGTTCGTTGTATATGACTGCTTATCTTTCTTCTTCTTGAACTTCGACATTCCAAAATGCTTTGGATTCTTGAAATAATCTCTAAAAGCTTTTTCTTGATTTAATTGCACGTTGGCAAGGGCAAGGCTATCTACCTCCTTCAAAAAAGGATATTCCTTTTTATATTTCGCCGGTGTTACCCTCGGTATTTTTTTGCCCTGCTCCAAAGTTTCAAGCTTCTCTTCCAGCATCTTGTTCCAAACAAACCTGCAGCATCCAAAAATCTTTTCCAAAAATTCCTTTTGCTTATCTGAAGGATATATCCGATACTTATATGCTTTTAACATAGCCTTTTTCTCCTTGACTTTCAATGTATCTTCTAATTACCTCAACTGGAGCTCCACCGCTTGTCAATAAACAATAGCTTCTTGACCAAAAATATTCCTTCCACAATTTCTCTCTAATTTCAGGAAATTCTTTCTTTATCAGCCTTGACGAAGCACTCTTATAGGCATTTATAAATCTTGAAAGTTGAGTTGTAGGAGTTGCTTTGAATAGGACATGAACATGATCTTTGTCGTAATTCCATTCAACTAAAGTCATGTTGTAGTTTAGTTGAATATACTCAAAGATTTCTCTTAGCCTTCTCGAGATTCTTTCATCTATAACATTTCTTCTGTATTTTGTCACCAAAATCAAGTGATAATATAAAAGAAATACTGAATGTTTATTTGAGTCTAATTTCATTGACATCACCAAATATATTAATACCGAAACTGAGTTTCTATCAACCACAATTCATCTCCATCTTCTAGAAGATGGAGACTTCTTGCGGCAAAGGTGTTAAAAACAAAAAAGACCGTCCCCCATCTCTCAATCGATGAGGACGATCTTTTCTGCATCTTTACTCCACAGTGAAAGGCAACAGCGCCAAGTTGCGCGCCCTCTTAATAGCCACTGTAAGCTGTCTTTGATGCTTAGCGCAGTTCCCGGAAATCCTGCGCGGAAGGATTTTACCTCGCTCGGTCATATATTTCTTAAGCCTCTGTATATCCTTGTAGTCTACCTTATCAATTTTATCTAAACAGAAGCTGCAAACTCTCTTTTTATTGCGCCTTCCTCTAGCAGGCTTTACCGCATTCTCAACCATCCACCTTTACCTCCTTCCACTTTAGAATGGAAGCTCATCCTCTTCTCCTTCAATGTATTGGAAACCAGCAGGGGCATCCTCGTATTCTTGCTGCGAGTGCGACAGGTCATCAAACGGCACCGCACTCCTATCCATCCCAGAACTATCGCGATCCAGAAATACCACTTCATCCGCTACCACTTCAGTCACATAGCGCCGCTGTCCATCGCGCCCCTCGTAGTTGCGGGTCTGAATCCTTCCCGAGACGGCTACCAATCTGCCCTTACTGAGATATTTAGCGCATGTTTCGGCCAACCCCCGCCATACCACAATAGGAATAAAGTCGGCTTCACGCTCCCCTTGCTGGTTAGTAAAATTCCTGTTTACCGCCAGGAAAAAAGTCGTTACCGCAACGCCGCTAGGGAGGTACCGAATCTCCGGGTCTTTGGTTAAACGCCCAATCAACACAACCTTGTTTAACAATTTTTACACCCACTTTCTACTATTCGTCCTCCCGGACAATCAAATAGCGGATGACCTCATCTGTGATCTTATACACGCGTTCCAGTTCCTGTGGGACAGAAGGCCCTGCAGTAAAATTCATGAGCACATAATAACCCTCTCTGAAATGGTTGATGGGATAGGCCAGCTTTCTCTTGCCCCACTCGTCCACCTTTTCCACCTGTCCGCCCTGTTCAGCGATGAGATTTGAAAATTTCTGGACAGTCTGTTTAATGGCCTCTTCTTCCAGATCAGGGCGGAGCACATACATGGTCTCGTACTTCCTTATCCTCATCCGGCTTCACCTCCTTTTGGACTTTGGCCCTGCCTCAAAGCAGAGCAAGGATGCAGCATGTATACTGCTTTTCCAACTTTTCATCATTTGCATTATATCACCGTCCTGGGCTAAATGCAACAAAAAAGTTTATCTCCTCCGCGTTGTAAAAAATTTACTATGAATTGGGGTCCAGAACATCCCTCAGGGCATCGCCAAAAAGGTTAAAACCCAGTACTACCAGCATGATCATAAGCCCTGGAAAAAACGAGATCCACGGCGCCTGATCAAGCAGCCCCTTACCGCTGTCTAAAATAACCCCCCAGCTGGGCTCAGGCGGTTGAGCCCCCAATCCCAAAAAACTTAAGGAAGCTTCTATCACAATGGCCTTGGGCAATTCCAAAGTCGCCATAACAATCACAGGTGCCAATGCATTGGGAAGCATGTGCCTGAATATTATTCTGGCATCGCTCATGCCAAGGATGCGAGCGGCTTGAACAAATTCCCGCTCCCTCAACGAGAGGAACTGGCCCCTTACCACCCTGCAGTATCCTGCCCAGCTCGCAAGGGCAATGGCTATTATCACGTTTTCAACCCCTGTCCCCAGGGCAGCAATAAAGGCTATGGCCAAAAGCGTAGTGGGAAACGACCAGGCAATATCGGTTATAGAAGTGATGATATAATCCACAACTCCCCCGTAATATCCGGCCAAGGCCCCCAGCACCGTACCTATCACCAGCGAAATTCCCACCGCCACAAATGCCACCCTTAGCGATATCCGCGCTCCGTAAACTATTCTGCTGAATATATCCCTGCCAAACTCGTCTGTACCAAACAGATGCTCAGCGGAAGGAGGCTGCAGCACAGCCGAAATATCAGGCTTATCATACTCGTACGGTGCCAGCCAGGATGCGAATACCGCCGTACAGACAAACAACAAGATGATCACCGCTCCAAATACAGCTCCTTTATGCTTGAAAAGCTTTGCAACGAAATCGGCAAAGGGCTTCCGCGCTTTTTCCTCTCTTACTTCCAAAGCCTGCTGCTCAATCCATTCATTTTCAATGTACACTCCTCCATTTCTGCTCTGAGGCGCAATCATCCCTCATATCACCTTCTTTCGGCAAGATTAACTGTATCTTATCCTGGGGTCCACAATGGCATACAGTATATCTGCCAAAATGTTGGCCAGAATTATTGAGGAAGTCAGCACTATCATAGAGCCCTGGACAACGGGATAGTCCCGCGCCAGTATAGAATCTACCATCAATCGGCCTATCCCTGGAATGCTGAATATGATCTCAAGGGCAACCGACCCGCCAATGATCCATCCCAGCCTAAGACCCATAAGCGTGATAACTGGAATCAGGGCGTTTTTGAGCGCATGCCTATAAATCACCACTTTTTCCAAAAGCCCCTTGCTCCTGGCGGTTCTCACGTAATCCTGCTTCAAAACCTCCAGCATGCTTGACCTTACCATCCTTGCTGTTATGGCCGCATTGGTCAATCCAATGGCAAAGCTGGGGAGTATGAGGTGCCGTATGGTCCCGTAGCCCGAAATGGGGAACCATCTTAACTTATAAGCAAAAAAGTACATGAGCAGCATGCCAAGCCAGAATGTGGGAATGGCTGTCCCCAGCAGAGTGCCTGACATACACAAATAATCCACCATGGTATTCTTCTTTACTGCAGCTATCACTCCTGCCGGAATGGCAATTAAGAAGGTTATCAAAAACCCCAGCAGGCCGATCTCCAGCGTGACAGGTAGTCTTTCTTTAATCATCTCTATTACCGGCCGCTCCTGAAGAATGGAAACGCCTAAATCACCTTCAATCACGCTCTTCATAAACCTCAAATACTGTATAATGAACGGCTGATCTAGACCGTACTTCCGCCTTATGCTCTCATAAACCTCGGGCGTTACGTTGGGCCCAGCAATCCGGGACACCGGATCCCCTGGGGCAAAGTAAAATATCGAAAAAACGATGAGAGTCATGACTGTGACTACTGGTATCATCAAAACTATTCTTTTTACAATGTATTTCAGCATAATCTACACTCCCCGGATTTTTTGTGTGATAACAAGCATTAATAGCAATATCATCAGCTGATAGAGCGACTTACTGTACTTTTGCACCTTTTCTGCCTCCAACCCGTATTGGGGCTTCACAGTTTGCCTGTCACTATATAAATAAACCAGTAATCCTTTGTTGAGGTCACCAATGTTCATCATGCCATACTTACTTTTTAATACTTACGAAAGATATGGATTTGGCGAGAATTTGTAGTATGCATTCTCACCAAATCCCCTTACTCTACCTCGATGTCAAATCCATCGTTGTACTGCAGCATCCAAGGATGATATTTGAAGTTTTTCACTTCCTTGCGCACCGCGATTATCTGCATGGGCACGTAAATGGGCGCCCACACGGCTTGCTCGATCAAGTAACGCTGTACCTCCTTGTACGCCTCGGCCCTTTCAGCCCAGGTCGGCCTTCTAGCCGCATACATGATGAGCTCATCAGTTTTTGGGTCCCTCCATCTCGAATGGTTTGGATACGGGAAGCGCTCCGAAAGCAAGAACCAGTCAAGTATATCTGCATTTGGCCAGCTGTACTCCCTTATAAACAGTTCCTGCTTGCCTTCCTTAAGCATATCGGTATAGCTGGCAGAGTCATACAGCTGAATCTCGGTTTCTATACCCACTTCTTTGAGCTGTCGCTGGATAATCTCGGCCAGCTTGCTGCTCTTGGATGAATTGTCGGCCGAAAGGGTTGCCTTGAATCCATTAGGATAACCTGCTTCGGCCAACAGCTGCCTGGCCTTTTCGGGATTATACTCATAAGCCAGTTCGCGGCTTTCCTCAAGGTACTCGTCTTTGAGAGCAGGGGGTAGATACCCATACGCCACCTCTCCAATCCCCCTGAAGACAAACTGTATGATTTCCTCCCTGTTCAAAGCGTGGTTTATGGCCCTGCGAACCCTCACGTCATTAAAGGGTTCCTTGTCAGTAGCATAGGCAAGATATCCCAGCTTTGTGGCCGGTTCCTTGTAAACCGTAATATCAGGATTTTTTTCCAGCTTTTCCACATAGGTTTCGGGAACATTCCTGAGTATGTGAATGCCTCCCGTCTCAAGCTCCATGATCCTGGAACTTTCATCGGGTATAACTTTCAAGATTATCTTGTCGATGAGGGCCGGTCCCCTGTTGGACATCCACTCGGGGCCCCAGTTGTAATCCTCGTTTTTGACTAGGACCGTCCTGTCTCCCGGAATCCACTCCTCCAGCTTGTAAGGCCCTGTACCTATCACGATCTTTTTACCATAATCGTCGCCGTATTTCTCATACGCATTGGCAGGATGTATGCCGGCAGCGGTGTTGGAGAGATTGAACAAAAGATTGGGAAACGGATAATTCAGGATTATCCTCACCGTGTGGTCGTCAACAACCTCAACTTCCTTTATGGCTTCTAGATCAGCTCTGAAAGGCGAACCCGTTGCCGGGTCTTTTATGGTATCAATAGTCCATTTAACGTCATGGGCCGTAAAATCCGAGCCGTCGTGGAACTTTACGCCCTTTCTCAGATAAAAGGTCCATACCAAACCGTCTTCCGATACCTCCCATCGCTCAGCCAATCCCGGCCGATAGCCAAACTCATAGTCTCTGCTGACAAGCCTGTCATGTATATAAATTAGGGCATCGGAATACCACGCCGTCTTTATGGTATCCAGAAGCTCGGCATCCCTGTCAAAGCCAATGACTAGGACCTTCTCGGAAGCTTTGGTATCAGCCTTCTTGGAACACCCTGCCACAGCGCTCAGCAAAAACACGCCCAATAAAAGCAACGCTACAATTTGCCTCAATGCCTTTTTCACTCTACTCATCCCTCCTTATTGATTTTTTGTTGTTATAAAAATTTTTTATGCCTTCACCCCGTTTGGTTTTGGCAACACTCTGCACAAAGCATCTTTTAGCAAAGATGACAGGCCACAAAATGCCGGTTGCCTACCAGCTTTATTGGCGGCTCAATCTCGCTGCACTGTTTTGTAGCGTATTTGCATCTGGTGCTGAACCTGCATCCCGTCGGGGGATTGACCGGATTGGGCACTTCTCCCTCCAGCACCAGCTTTTTTCTCTTTTGACCAGGCTTCAGAACGGGTATGACCGAGAGCAGGGCTTTCGAGTAGGGATGCAGTGGTTCTCTGAACAAATCTTCTGCAGGCGCCATCTCCACAATCTTGCCAAGATACATCACCGCCACACGGTCGCTGATGTGTCTGACCACCCGCAAGTCATGAGATATGAATAAATAAGACAGCTTTAAACGTTCCTTAAGCTCCATGAGGAGGTTTATGATCTGGGCCTGAATGGACACATCAAGGGCTGATACCGGCTCATCGCATATCAGCAGTTTGGGATTGACGGCCAGAGCCCGTGCAATTACCACCCTTTGCCGCTGTCCTCCGCTGAACTCATGGGGATACTTGTCCATATCTTCTTTTCTAAGCCCCACCATATCAAACAACTCTTCAACCCTCTCTCTTCGCTTAACACCATCTTTCATCCCGTGAACAAGAAGAACCTCATCCACAGCATCACCTACTGCCTTCCTCGGGTTCAAAGATGCAAATGGGTCCTGAAATATGAGCTGCATATGCTTGTATACCTGCCTGAGCTGCTTTTTGTTAAAGCGCGTTATATTTTGCCCTTCGAAAAATATCTCCCCTTCTGTAGGCTCCAGCAACCGCATAATAGTACGCCCTGTGGTGGATTTACCGCATCCACTTTCTCCAACCAGGCCCAGCGTCTCCCCATACCCTATATGAAAATCAACCCCATCCACCGCTCTCACGTATTCCATGGCCTTGCCCAGCAAGCCCTTTTTAAACGGAAAATATTTTTTCAAACCTTTTACTTCTAAAATATTTGCAGTCACGACCATACCTCCATATTTCGCTTAACTTCTCTTCATTTAGTGCAAATAGCCGGTTTTCTCAAGCACAAGCACTTATGGAGTAGCACCTCTGCCTTCTCTTTATCTATTCTATAGCTTTCTATAGCTGCACATCTGCGCACACCGGCAAAACCTTAAGCATAATTCCAGCAACGCACAAGGCTGGAACCCACCTGCATCAAGGGCGGCTCATCGACCATGCACTCAGCCCTTACATATTCACATCTGCTTTTAAATCTGCAGCCCACCTTTATCTCATCGGGCAACGGAACCACCCCTTTTATCTCCTTAAGCCTTTGGCCTCTGGGCAAATCTATGTCTGGAATAGTCTCGAGCAAGCCTTGCGTATAGGGATGTTTTGGGTTGTTAAAAATGGAGTGTACGTCTGCCTGCTCGAGGATCCTGCCTGAATACATTACAGCCACCTTGTCGGCTATCTCGGCTACAACCCCTAGGTCATGGGTTATCATGATGACCGATGACCCAAACCTCTCTTTCAGCTCGTTTATCAGCTCTAGTATCTGCGCCTCAATGGTTACATCCAACGCCGTTGTGGGCTCGTCTGCAATAAGCAGTTCGGGATTGCATGCCAGCGCCATTGCAATCATAACCCTCTGCCTCATACCGCCGCTCAGCTGATGGGGATACTGCTTTATCCGCTTTTCGGGGAGCGGAATTTTAACCATCCTGAGCATTTCTATAGCTCTTTCTAAAGCCTCTTTTTTGGAAACATTTTGATGCTGCATGATAACTTCAGAAATCTGACAGCCTACAGTGAATACAGGATTCAAAGATGTCATAGGTTCCTGGAATATCATGGATATGTCGTTGCCTCGAATCTTCCTCATCTCTTCATTGGTTTTGTCCAAAAGATTTTCTCCTTTAAACCAAATCTCGCCTCTCACTATTCTAGCCGGGGGACTTGGTAGCAATCTCATAATCGAAAGTGCGGTTACGCTCTTGCCGCATCCCGATTCTCCAACTAAGCCCAGCGTTTCCCCTCTTGAAACTGAGAAACTCACCCCATCAACCGCAGGAACTATTCGTTTGTCCATATAGAAGTGGACAGCTAAATCGTTTATCCTAAGAATTTGCTCATTCAATGGCATCCCCCCTTGGCTAAAGAAAATTTATTACAAAATTTACGTAAATTTCTAAGACGGCAAGTAAATTAGGTAAATGAAGCTGACATTAATAAAGTATAGAACTATTAAAAATAGAACTATTAAAATTTGTATCTTAAACTAAAAATCTATACATAAATTATTTATGTATGAAATAATGAGCTAAAACAGGGAGGTGCGCATTTTAGCTTTGGGAGCGCTCATAAAATAGCACTGCTAATTCATTAAAGTATCGTTACGAAGTTGACAATAACCCCTCTTGGAATTTAAAGCGATAAGATATTTAGTGCAGAAAAATTAAAAAGCCATGGGGAGACCCACAGCTTTTAAGTGCAAAAACGCTACCGAAGCTATCAATCTCCCCTTACCACGCTTACGGGGTTAGCTGACGGGTTCGGGCCTAAGGGTGTAGCCCTACACCTTTCAGCATAAGCCTTTACAGCCTGCCTAAAGGTGATTCACCCCAAGTAATTGGGTCCCCCGCTTCTTTTTGCAAAGAATTCAGCGCTCCAGATTGAAAGCCTTCAAGCTCTTAACCTATTCAATTCAACCGACTGAACCCATAATATGAAAGTCACGTTTGGGCTTATACACCCATTTCTACTATACCATAAGTTGCCTTTCATTGCAAGAAAAAATTTTATTAAATCGGTCGCCAGTACACCAAAATGTAGTCTTTTACTCTATACGGAATACAATATAACTCCCAGCACTCCTGACAGCACAATGAGAAGAATTGGATGAATCTTGTACTTTAAGCTCGCTATTATGGCAACAACGAATATCAGCACAGCCCGCCAGTTGACCATCTTCAAAACATTGCGAATGTCCGCAAATATGCAGACGCTCCCGCTGGGCGTCATAAAAAATGTGGCACGGGCTATCAAAAAGGCAGACGATGCTATAAGCCCTATAACCGCAGGCCGCAATCCATACAGCGCATACTGAAGCAGCGGCTGATCCTTAAAGCGCGCAGAGTACTTGGCCACCAGCGTAACTATTATAAACGACGGCAGCACCACTCCCACGGTAGCAAAAGTAGCACCAGGTATACCGCCAGTTTTGACGCCGACGAATGTGGCGGCATTGATGGCAAAAGGCCCTGGTGTCATCTCTGAAATGGCTATTATGTCGATTGTCTCTTTAAATGTGAGCCAGCCATGCCTCACTATTTCCTGCTGAATGAGAGGAATCATGGCATATCCCCCACCAATGGTAAACAGCCCTATTTTGAAGAACGTTACAAGCAGCTCCAGATACAGCTTGTACATGCTTCATGCTTCCTTTCTCTTCTTCATGTAGCTTATAATTATACCCGCTGCAGCCGGTGCCAAAAGTACGTATATGGCACTTATGTTGGTTAAACACATAATGGCAAACACAATACCCGCAATTGTCCATCCATAATCATCCTTTATGCTGGGCTTTATAAGCTGAAACAGCGCTGTTATTATAAGCGCCACCACACCTGCGTTGATCCCTTCAAAGGCCCTTGCGACTACCGGTATATTTTTAAAACTCGAAAAGAAAAGCGCTATGGCAGAGATGACAATAAATGAAGGCAGCACAACCCCCACAGCAGAGGCCACCGCCCCCCATATGCCGGCTATGCGGTACCCGACAAATATGGCAGAATTCACCGCAATTACCCCCGGGACGGACTGCACCATGGCAAATATATCAACGATTTCCTCTTCTTCAATCCAGTGATTGCTGTCCACAATCTCCCTTTTGATGAAGGGAATCATGGCAAGTCCGCCGCCAAAGGTGAAGGCTCCTATGCGAAAAAACACAAAAAACAGCTTCCGTATCTTCTTCAACTTATCTCCTTTATCCATATTGACCTTAACTCCTTTTGTATATTGTTATTTGTTTATTATAGCAGTGCATATGGTTATTTTCAAGCAAAACGGCATCCTGCTTCTGTCAAAAAATTGAAAATATTATTGGCTGTCTTCCAGCTTTTAAAAGTTTACAAGAATTCTGCAGAAAGCCTCGTCCTTGTAGGGCGGGGATGAATGCAAGGGTTGAAACTGAGAACCAAATATGATATAATTAAACCAAATCTTGGAATTAAGAAGGTTGGTTTAGAATGAATACCTACAAATCCACACGACATGCTAAATTCCTAATCAACTACCA
>NZ_FOXR01000034.1:0-18916 GCF_900115765.1 Caldicoprobacter faecalis
TGGTAGTTGATTAGGAATTTAGCATGTCGTGTGGATTTGTAGGTATTCATTCTAAACCAACCTTCTTAATTCCAAGATTTGGTTTAATTATATCACACTTGGTTCTCAGTTTCAACCCTTGCATTCATCCCCGCCCTACAAGGACGAGGCTTTCTGCAGAATTCTTGTAAACGGTAAAATTGTAAAGACCGGCACGGTGGAACAGCTCATGCAAAACGTACAGGACGAACATATCATTAAACTGAAGCTCAGCAACGATATAAAAAAATTGAAAACCGAAATTGAGAATAGTTTTAAAAATTGTCGGGTAGAGGTTCCAGGGGAAAACTCCTGCCTGCTCATATCTAAAGAACCCATAAGCTTATCCCCCGTTCTCCAATTCCTCGACGTTAAAGGCATCTCTGTCTACGAAGCAAAGGCAATAAAACCAACGCTAGAGGATGTATTTGTCAGAATAACTGGCATTCAAGCCACCGAATTGAAAAGGATGAGGTGAAAAAACAAAAATGAAGACATGGATTGCATTTTGGAATATCTTGAAAAAAGACATGCGTACCTATTACCTCAAACCGCCAAACATAAGCTGGGGAATCATTTTTCCGATTTCATGGACGCTCATGCAGTACATCCGTTCATCACAAAAGGTAGAGATAAAAGAATTGTTACCGGGCCTTATGGCAATGAGCATATTGTTTGGAACCACCTCCATGCTGGCAGTTACAATTACGTTTGAAAGAAGAGGACGTTCGTTTGACAGGCTGTTGCTGGCACCAATCAGTTTAGGTATCCTTGTCCTGGCAAAAATATCGGGGGCAATTTTGTTTGGGATCATCAACGCCTTCGTGCCTGTCGCTTTTGCAGTGTTCTTTGCAGATTTAACCGGCATCAAGTGGGGTACAGCCACTATTGGAGTATTGCTCACCTCAATCAATTCTACGTTACTGGGGCTCTTGATTGCCACATCAGCAAAAGAGGTGTTTGAAGCCCAGACTTTCTCAAATTTCTTCAGGTTTCCCATGCTGTTCCTGTGCGGGCTGTTTATACCACTACAGGACATTCCGGATATACTAAAAGTCGTATCTTTTTGTCTGCCTTTAACCTACGGAGCCGATATGCTGAAGGGAGCAATTACAAGAAATTCTATTATGAGTGTCGAAATCTGCACATCGATGCTTTTGGCCTTTGCCGTCCTGTTGTTTTATCTCTCACAAAGAAATATAAAAAAGAGATGGATCCTGTAGTATTGTACCAGAAATACAACCTGAAATTGCAGCTTGCATCATCGCAATAGCAAAAATATAATAAAAAATGTAAAAAATTTAAAGGAACTGGAAGATGGTCAGATATGGAAATGATATATGTTAGCGTAGATCAGGGAGTACCGCGCTATGTTTACACTGGTTGCAAAAACTGCTCAAGCATCATGGGTATAAGCATGTGCAGCATTAAAAACAGGGGTTGCTGTTATTACTATCCCAAGTTTACTCTTCTGGAGATACAGAGGATGGCCAAATCACTCGAAGGATTGCGAGTCCTGGAGACCATAAGGCGGCTTCCTTCTGTCGAGATACACCCTTTTGAGATTTATGCCAGGGGATACTTTGATGAGGAAGGCTATATAAGATACATGGAAAGCGGGAATAAGATTGACGCAGGAAGTATCCAGGACCATTCCATATTCTTTAAAGCCTGTCCCTTTGTCAAGAGCGGCTATGGCTGTACCCTTCCACCGCGCTACCGGACGTATGTCTGCAACTTCTTCCTGTGCGATGAGGTGATAGAAAAGATAAAAGGCAACAGCTCTTTTGAAGCTTATATCAAAGAAAGGGAAAGATATGTAAGGTGGGTGGAGTGGGAAAACACCTCCTTAAAGGAAATACTCTTTGAAAACAAGCTTGACCTCGTCAAGGACTTTGATGGCACCATAAAGCTGCTGCAGGAGATACCGCTAAATATCTATGATTTCCCTCAACTGCAGCCCATCGTGATAAGTGCAGGGTTCAGCAGGGGAGCTTAACATTTATCTCTCATTCGTGGTGGCAAAAACTCGCTCCGCCTTTAAGGGTGCCTGCAAGGAGCTTTTGTATAACCTCCTCAATGCTGCCCTCCACCCCTGTTATTACATCAATGCCATATTCCTCCAATAATTGAATCGCCTGTTTGCCTATACCACCACAAAGAATACAATTTACACCCTGGTCATGTAAAAACCTTGGTATAAACCCGGGAGAGTGACCTGGATTGTCTATTACCCTACTGGTGGTAACTTTCCCGTTTTCAATGTCTATTAAAACATACTTTTCGCATCTGCCAAAATGAAGAGATACATATCCCTGATCAGTTGGAATCGCGCATCTCATAATTCGACTCTCCTTTCGTAATCGTTAAAGTGATAAAATTCAAAAATTTTGGGAGGGGAACCCCCGGAATTTTCCCCTCCCCAACCGACTTATTTATCGTCTTCTTTTTCAGACTCCTCAATTTCTTTTATCCTGTCCTGGATATCTTGCAGCTGCTGCTTGAGCATCTCAGCCTGCTCTTTCAAGATGTCAATTTCCTTAGGCTGGCCGGCATCGTCATAATAGGGGTATACATAAGGATTTACCCAGCCGCCAAAGGCGGGATAGCCGTAAGCTGCTCGTATCCAGCCAGGAAGGCCGGTAACCCAAAACCAATGCCTGTAGCCTCGTCCCCTGCCGCGTCCGAAAAAGTGCGGGCCAAACCAACCTCTACCGGGTATGGGATTATTGTTTAAAGGAACTATGCAGTATCCTCTCCCTCCACCGGTCATAGGTCCTTGCCCCAGAGGTCCCGTTCCATCAAAGCCGGGCATAAGATACACCCCCTTCTTCCCATTTTTTGAAAATGCAGGTGACAGTAAAGACATATGTAACGCAATTCATTTTTTCACGCAGTCAGCTTTTTCAATTCATCTACAAGCCTGTGCCACATGCCTTTAACCTCATCTGTAAATCGGACATTTCCTGTCTCTACAGGTGTCTTAAAGTTTTTCAACGCTTCGACAATTGCAGGGTCAAACGGTTAAAATCCTGTAACACAAACCGCAAAACCATTTTGAGCATATGCCCTAAATATATTCTATTCATATTATGGGCATATGTCAATAATTTTACGCAAAAAAATTTTAAAACTGCTCCATAAATCTCTCAGCAACCGGTTTGAAAAAGTCGGGATACAGGTGATGTACCAGCTCAATCCGCCCTTCGTCGCCCAGCCGCGTTATATCAGGCACCAGCGGCAGGCTGCCCAGGAAAGGTATCCCTGTCTCCTCTTCCACCTGCTTCCCCTTGCTCCTGCCAAACAGTTCTATAACCTCTCCGCATTTGGGGCATTGCAGATAGCTCATGTTCTCCACAAAGCCCACAACAGGGACGTTCATCGTTTTAGCCATATGTATGGACTTCCTTACAATCAATCCCACCAGCTCCTGCGGCGAAGTCACCACCACTATCCCATCAAGGGGAAGGAACTGCATAACCGTCAGAGGAGCATCGCCTGTTCCAGGCGGCAGGTCCACAAGCAGGAAATCCAAATCACCCCAGTCCACTTCTTCGTAAAACTGTTTGACGACCCCCGATATTATGGGCCCCCGCCATATTACGGGCTGGTCTTCCTTATCCAGCAGCAAATTTATCGACATGACCTCAATGCCTTTAACAGTGATGGCCGGCAGCAGCGCCCCTTCCCTGCTCTTTGCCTTGCCTTTTATGCCGAACAGCTTGGGTATACTTGGGCCGGTGATGTCGGCATCAAGGATTCCCACTCTATAGCCTTTCTCCTTGAGCCATGTAGCAAGCAGCGCCGTCACCGAGGACTTCCCTACCCCTCCCTTTCCGCTCATCACCGCAATCACGTGCTTTATATCGCCGTAGGGGTTGGTCGACTTAGGGATATTTCCATGCCCTCTGTTTGGATTTTGCGTTTCCTGTGACATACACAATCTCCTTTCCTCGATCTTGCATTTATCTGAAATTTTTGTTAAAGATAGAAAGACAGGTATTGTCCTTTTATGTGTAGTTTAACCCCTTGGGTATTCAAACTATAAATCATCAAATCTCAACTACCCATATGTAAGTCATCAAAATTATCACTCTGCTAGTGAACTCATAAACCGCATGGTCATTTTCTCTTAAACTCACCAGGATAAACAATTTTCTTCCCTATTCAAGGCTCAATACTATTGATACAATACTCTCTCCGGTAACAAACATTGCGGCTACCCGTGCAAAGCAAAACTTATTAGCATATGCCAATTATATTCTAGCCTTATTCTGTCAATCTGTCAACAATATATCAATAATTATCAGCTTAAAAATCAGCCTGTCAGTGCTACATTATACTATTGTAGCCACAAGAAAAGCGCCGCTCACCTTCCGATTGAAATCAGAAGCAATCCAACAGGACTTTTGTAATTGCAAGCTAAAAAAATAAAAGAGACACGGCTTACTGGCTCTGTGCCTCTTTCATACTATGTCGTATTCGCTTCCATAGCCTAAATATAATACCCTTTTGTTCATCCACACGGAAGTATCTGCCGGTGGTACGCGGAACGAATATAATACCAAGGTCCTCTATGGGATTCTGGTAATCCTGGTATTCTAGGGTCAACACCTTATCCTTACGCCTCACTTCCACCCATATGAAGTACATGCACTGGCTCAAAACCTCATGCAACATATCCTCGCTGTTTATATCCCTGCCGTTTAGCCTCAGCAATATATCCCCGCGCTGTACGCCCATCTTTTGGGCCGGAGACTCAGGGAGTACCTCAAGAACCCTAAGCCCCCTCCATGGCACCGCAAAAGCCGGCTTGCCCCGCATCTGCCCCCGTTTGCTTAAAATGATGAGCAGCTCATGAAACAGGGGCGCACTCACCGCTGCAACGTATTTCACCCAGTAAACCCGTGATGAAACCACAGCCATGATTAAAATGGCCGTGCTGTACACCCCCAACCAGAACCCCGACTCCCGCGTCCTTTCGTTCGGCAGCTGGGTTATGGCAATGTCACCGTATCCCAAAACAGCGACGATGGGCAGAAGGGCAAACACCTGCGCCATGTTTTGAGGCTTAAAAAGCGGCCACCAGTCAGGCATGGCCACACCACCACCCGAGGCCAGGCTGGCACCGGCTTCCGGAATAACCAGCACCACCAGTGGTATGGGCCACACCTTTTGCATGAGGTATGCCCCCACCGGCTTAAACATCCTGTGCTCTATCCATACAGGGAGGCTGTCCTTGTAGCCATCCAGTATGATAAGCAGGCTCTCCATGAGGTGCAAGATTCCCACAAGAGCAATTAAAGACGACACGTCTACTTTAGGCCAACCCGTAAGCAGGCTAACCAACGAAACTATTCCCCCGGCATAGGAAAAACATATATACCTTTGATTGAACAACATCAAGAAAAGCGCCAGGGGCCAAATAAAAAGTATGGCATTGTAATCGATGGCAATGCCAATCAGCACTATGAGCACGCTGGCCATCAGCCCCACAAGCATGCCATACAGCACCACATCGGCCAGCTGGGTAGACACGGGATTGCGCAGAACGCCCAACCATGACTCTTCCAGACGCGCATTCCTCTGAATATACAGATAAGCCACCATCACAATGCCTATAAAGAACAGGCTGGTTATAGCCTGCGCAAAAGAAGAAAATATAAGCTTTACTAAGGCCAAACCAAAGACCCCCTACTTCTTCTCGTTAAGCATCTTCCTTATCTCCTCAATACCCTTTTGCAGCTGAATATCAAGTTCCACGGGTAGTTCCTTACCGGGATTTTCTCTTAAGAACTTCTTGGCCTCCTCGCTCAGGTCAACCTCGACATCCGGTACGACGCCTTTTTGATGTATATCCCTTCCCTTTGGAGTAAAGTATTTGGCCACCGTTATCTTGAGAGCCGACCCGTCCCTGAAGGGACCGCGCAATCCCTGAACCAATCCCTTGCCAAAGGTGGTTTTACCGATTATAGTGCCTACACCATAATCCTGAATAGCACCTGACAGTACCTCGGAAGCGCTGGCGCTGTATTCATTGACAAGCACCACCAAAGGGATACCTAAATATTCTTTGTCTGAATAATATTTTTCGCCTCTTCCCTGGCGGTTTTCGCTGTACACGATTAACCCTTCGGGCAGCAATATATCGGCAATTTCAGTGCAGGCCTCCAGCAGGCCGCCAGGATTGCCACGCAAATCCAAAATAAGCCCTTTCATCCCCTGACCTTTAAGCTCTTCAATAGCATTCTTGAAATTCTTTGGCGAGTTTTCGTCAAACTGGTACAGCCATATATAGCCGATTTGGCCGTCTAACATCCTGTATTCCATGTCAGGAATCTCGATAACCGCTCGTTCCAGAGTAAAATTAAGAGTCTGGCCATCCCGTAAAATGGTAATATTTACCTTCGTTCCCGGCTCTCCTTTCATCATGCTAACTGCCTTCTCCAGTTGGCTCCCGTCCACTTCCACGTCCTCAACCTTGATGATCTTATCCCCCTGCTGTATTCCGGCTTTGGCAGCGGGGCTATCCTTAAAAGCCCTGACGACGGTTATGAGGTTGTCTTTCTCATCCACCGTAACCATAAGGCCCACGCCCGCGTAGCTCCCCTGCGTCTGCACGATAAATTCCTTGTACTCCTCCGCGGTAAAATAAGTGGTATATGGGTCGCCCAGAGCGGCTGCCATGCCCTTTATAGCGCCAACAAACAGCTTATCCTGATCAGGCTCCTCTATATAGTCCCTCTCAATGGCCTGTCTCACTTCTTCAAGGGTCTGATACTTTTCAAGCAGCTGATACACTTCCCTGCTTACCACATACCTGTTTCCAGTTTGTATGTCGATATACTTGCTGACCTGAAAGGTTAAAAAGGACGAAAAAAATGCGGTGATGACGATGATGACGACTGCGCCCCATGCAGCGGCTTTCTTGCTTATCATCTAAGAATATTCCTCCTTAATACTGAATACAAATATTGTCAACATGAAATTATATATACTTAGATTTTGGCTTTATTATACCATCTTCTCCGGACTTTTCAAAATACTTTTTTAAATTTTTTAAAGAGAAAACCAAAGGCCAGAGAAGAACCAGCTCTTCTCTGGCCTATATACTGAGTGCGGCTCACCGCCCCAAATACGGTAGAGGATTAACAGGCACCCCATTCTTTCTCACCTCAAAATGCGCATGGGGACCAGTGGATATACCCGTGCTGCCCACCTTCATCACCGGCTGCCCTCGTTTTACCTGCTGCCCCGCCGATACTAGGATTTGCGAACCATGGGCATAAAGTGTGGTTATACCTCCTCCATGTTCGATTATTACGCAGTTGCCGTAGCCGCCGTACCACCCTGCAAATATAACCGTTCCATCAGCGCCGGCCACAAAATTCTGGCCGTATATGCTTTGCCCGCTTCCATAATTTGAACCTATATCTATGCCCGTATGTAGCCTTCTGGTACCATAAACAGGGTGTACACGATAACCAAAGGGCGAGGTTATAGTATAAAACCCTGGAACCGGCCACGCCAGTATCCCACCTGTATATTGACTGCCGGTTTGTTGTTGGCTGCTGGTATCCCCGCCTCCTCTAGACTGGGCCTGCCTTTTACGCTGTTCCTCCAGCTGCCTGAGCAATTGTTGGATGGTCTTTTCAAGTTCCTTTGACGTTCTTTCCAGCTCCTCCAAGTCGCGTTTATAACGCTCTTCCTGCTCCTTCAATTGCTGCAACAGTAAGCTCTGCTCCTTCTTCTTTTGTTCGATCTCCGCCTTTTGTCTGGCTACTGCCTGCTTTTTTTGTGTAAGCGATTGCTCCAATTCCTCCAGTTCGGCCCGCTTTTTATCCACCTGATCCCTGTACTGTCTCATCTGGTCAAGAACCTGGATATCAAAAGCTATCAGCTGCTGCACCATGGACATTCGATCCAAAAACTCGTTTATGCTTTTCGCTTCCAAGAGCAGCTCCAGATATGAAGGGACCCCATTCATGTATATGGCCCTTATTCGATCAGCCATCAGCTTTTCCTGCTTTTCGGCCTCCTCAATAGCCCTCTCAAGCTCCTTGCGCGTTGCCTCCAGCTTCTCCTGCGTAGATTGCAGCTCTTTTTCAAGCTTATTTAGCTCCTGTTCCTTTTGTTTAAGCTGCTTTTCTATATCCTGCAGCCTGGCAGTTACCTCATTTTGTTGTTGCTTGACCTCTTCCAGCTGCTCTTCAGTATTCTTTATCTCTTCATTGACTTCATTGAGCTCCTGTTTCTTCTCATCGATGTTGGAAGCCGCCATGGCGGTAACCCCTGTAAAAACAAACAAAACAACGCATAGCAATGCAACAACCCTGTATCGCATCCCCTTCACCCCCATACGCGTTTGTTCATGTTTACAGCATCTACACGTTGTCTTTCTGCACTTGACAGCAGAGCAGCGGGATTGACAAACCAGCCATCATCTATGTCTTGATATCCATCAGCTCGATTTGTCCGCCATCATATCTTACCATAGCAAAAATACCGGCAAGCCCGCTTGATAAGCATGTCCACCTTTTGATCAAAAAAATCATATGAAGTAGGGCATAATAGTAGGGCACAATGCCAACATTTATACCCTCAAGTGCTTTCTGATGGACAGGCAGCTGGCCAACACGCCCACACATGCCCCCACCAGCAAAGAAGCTTCAAGGACATACAGCATTACTTCATTCAATGGCAGCAGTTTAAATATCCCCAGATATCCCCACCTCATGTTTATATAGCTGCTCCTGTCAAGCAGGTATTTATATCCTAAAGCCACAACTCCTGTGGCTATTATGCTGCCCATCACTCCCAGGATGAGCCCTTCGATTATAAAAGGCCAGCGGATAAACCAATCGGTGGCTCCAATGTACTTCATGATCCCTATCTCTCTTCTTCTGGAATACACCGTCAACCTGACGGTATTGCTGATGATAATGGCAGCCACACTCGCCAGGACAGCCACAAGGCCCATGCCCACCAACCGGATAGTCCGTGCAAGCCATTCTATAAACTCGGCCACCTTGCTGCTGTAGTTCACCTCTTCAATGGCAGGGATCCCTTTTGCCTTTTCCACAATAGCATTCACGTATTCCGGCTTTTCTATTTTAACCAAAAAGGAGTCGGGCAAAGGATTGTTCTCTCCGGTATACCCGTCCAGCAGGTTTCCCTTATCGCCCAGCTGGCGCTTCCATTCCTCAAGAGCCTGATGCTTGGAGACAAACTCAACATCGTAAACGCCTTGCCAGCTGCTTATCTCATTTTCCAAACCGGAGCGTTCACTGTCGGTCACGCCGTCTTTCAAAAACAGAGTAATCTCCATCTTGGATTCCACTTCTTTCATCATCACATCCAGGTTGACAACGATAACCAGTATAAGCCCCAGGACGATCAGCGCAACCATTATGGCAGTGACTGACGCCAGCGACATGACGCGATTGCGAAGGATATTTTGGAACCCGTGATAAACAAAAAACCTCCAGCTCCTAAGGCTCATCAAAATATCCCCCTTCCTGCTCGTCCTTGATCAAAACCCCCTTACGGAATTGAAGCACCCGTTTTCGCATGGCGTTGACGATGCTCTTGGCATGAGTGGCCATGATTACGGTAGTCCCTCGACGATTTATATCAGATTTATTATTTTCATGATCTCCATGGCAGTTACAGGATCCAGATTGCCGGTGGGCTCGTCCGCGATGAGAATTGAGGGATTATTCACAAGGGCCCTGGCAAGAGCCACCCTCTGCTGTTCGCCGCCCGACAGCTGATGTGGGTAAGCATGGGCTTTTGAACCCAGCCCTACCATACTCAATACAGCTGGCACTCTCCTGCGGATCTCCTTTGGAGAAGCCCCCACGATCTCCATGGCAAAAGCCACGTTTTCATAGGCCGTCCTGTCGGGGAGCAGCCTGAAGTCCTGGAACACCACTCCCAGCTTGCGGCGATAATACGGAATTTCCTTCCTCCTTAAAGATGATAAGTCAACGTCATCCACAATTATGCTGCCAGATGTGGGCTCAATCTCCTTAAGGAGCAATTTTATCAGCGTGGTCTTACCTGCGCCGCTAGCCCCCACTATAAACACAAACTCGCCATTTGCAATTGTAAAGTTTACATTTGATAGCGCACACAGACCATTTGGATAAACCTTTGTCACATTTCTAAACTGTATCAAGAGTAACACTCCCGTTTCTGCTTCTCTAGCATCATCATTATTTTGAATGTAACCGCATCATGAAAGTTTCTCAGGTCAAGCCCCAGTGCTTTTTGTATCTTGTCCAGGCGATACACCAGGGTGTTACGGTGAATATAAAGCTGCCTGGCTGTCTCGCTCAAGTTCAAATTGTTTTCAAAAAATTTATTAATGGTGGTTATCATCTCTTCATTGAGCACTTTTCTGGCTTCTTCGTTAAAAATCGCTTCACAGTATTTCTGTGAAATTTGCAGGGGAATCTCGTGCAGAAACCGCTCCAGAAGCAAGCTGTCATATCTGTATATTCGACCGGTCACGTCGTACATCAACCCTACTTCTATGGCCTGCATGGCTTCAAGGTACGATTCCCTCAGCTCAAAAATGCTGGGCTTGGTCTTGCCTATTCCAATGCAGATCCTCACGGTGATTTCATTGAGTATGGTCTCTTCCATAGCGGCTGCCATCTGCTCCAGCTCATCCTCATCCATCTCGTCAAACACCAGTTTAACCAGTATTACGGTTCGGCTGTCAAACAATATCAGAATATCTCCCTGACTTTTGGGGAAGACCTTTAAAAGCAGCTTGTAGACCTGTTCGGCTTCCATGCTGGCAGTACGTATGACGAATACACATCGCGCCACATCGGGCTCCAGCTTATACTCCCGAGCCAACTCCTGAAGTTCAAGGTCGGACACCTGATCCAGTATAATCCTGCGCACAACCTCTTCTCGATTAAGCTTCTGTATATTGGACTTCAAGTACAGCTCAATGATCGATGCAATCAGCATGCAGTAATTTCTCGTGACCTTGCTTACACCATCCATGGCTATAAAATAAGCTATGGTCTTATCAACGGTGAACCTCATATAAGTCCTGCCATTGTGGACAAAGGTGAGCTTGCCGTTTATGGCATCGTAGTCCCTCACAACCGGCTCGGCCTGTCCCACTCTCTTTCTGTCGCTACTGGCCACAATCATCCCTGCTGGATCCACGATATCGGTCGTTACCTGGATGTTACGCGCTACCTTGTCCAGTATCTTTTGCATCCTCTGTTCGGTTAGCATAATATTACCACCCAAATATAAGTATAACATGAATTCATGCAATAAAAAAAGCAGAAATATTATCCATTAAGACAATATTTCTGCTTTTTTACAAAAAATCCTCTTTTTTTTAAGAAATTTATCTGAGCAATATGGTCTCTTCTGTATCCTTATCAAAGAAGTGCAGCTTGTTGGTATCAAAGGCAATCTTGATGGTATCGCCCACTCTTGCCTTGGACCTCGGGTTAACCCTTGCCACCAGGTTCCTGCCCGATACCGTCAGGTACAGATAGGTCTCAGAACCCAGGAGCTCTACAACATCCACATGGGCCTTTACGGTGCTGTCTGCAGCGCTGGCCAAGAATATCTCCTCATCATGGAGGTCCTCAGGACGAATACCCATTATTACTTCTTTACCAATGTAGGAAGGATCTTTAAATTTCCTTACCTTGCCTGCCGGAACCTTGATCTTGTTGTCCTCAAATACGGCGTATACGTCATCGCCCTCTTTTACCAGATGCACATTGATGAAGTTCATCTGCGGGCTACCGATAAATCCTGCTACGAACAAGTTGACGGGATAGTCGTACAGGTTCTGAGGTGTGTCTACCTGCTGGATGAATCCATCCTTCATGACAACAATGCGCGTACCCATGGTCATAGCTTCGGTCTGATCGTGCGTTACGTAGATGAAGGTGGTTTGCAATCTCTGATGCAGCTTTGTAAGCTCGGTTCTCATCTGCACCCTCAGTTTTGCATCCAAGTTGGACAACGGCTCATCCATCAAGAACACCTTAGGTTCACGGACTATAGCACGTCCTACAGCCACCCTCTGTCTCTGTCCACCCGACAGAGCCTTGGGCTTTCTATTCAAGAGATGCTCAATATCCAGCATCCGTGCGGCTTCCCTTACGCGCCGGTCTATTTCAGCCTTTGGTACCTTCCTGAGCTTGAGACCGAAAGCCATATTGTCATACACTGTCATATGAGGATACAGAGCGTAGTTCTGGAAAACCATCGCTATATCCCTGTCTTTGGGAGCCACATCGTTGACCAATCTATCGCCGATGTAGAGTTCCCCTTCTGTGATCTCCTCCAGCCCAGCAACCATACGCAGTGTAGTAGTCTTTCCACATCCAGAAGGGCCTACCAGAACTATAAACTCCTTATCAGCAATATCAAGGTTAAAATTGCTTACGGCAGTGACCCCTCCTGGATATACCTTAGACACGTTTCTAAAAGTTACGCTTGCCATTTAAACCCCTCCATAATAGTATTTTCCGCACCCCTTGGATGCAAAGCTTAAAAATTAAATATCGACTATGATTATATTATAATGTCTCCAGAACAATCTGACTATAGATATTATTAACAAAAAAACCACAATTGTTTTTGAGAGTATTGCATAAATGTTTAATATCCTTCTTCCACATCAGTACTTTATCACTTATCACGGCCCATTTCAATAAAAAACTACTATATGGAACACATCAGCTATGAGGAGCAAAAATTTTTTAAAGCACATTCAATATGTTGTATTTTTATGCAATAATATGTATAATTATAACATATCCATTAAAAATCAAAGGGGGGCACAGCGTTGATCAGGGTTAGCGTTGTCGGCGCAACTGGATATGCCGGAATAGAGCTGGTGAGGCTGCTCTACTCCCATCCAAAGGTGGAGCTTGTGCATCTTGTATCCCAGAGCTTTGCTGAACAGCCCATATCCGACATATACCCAAATTTCAAAGGGCTGCTTGACAAGGCGTGTAGCCAGCTTGACATCGACAAAATCGCCAAAGAAAGCGATGTCGTATTCACCTCGCTGCCCCACGGGATTTCAAACCAGGTGATCCCGGCTTTGTACGAAAGGGGTAAAAAGGTAATTGACCTAAGCGGCGATTTTCGATACAAATCAGCCGAAGTATATGAAAAGTGGTACGGCATCCGTCACATGAGCCCAGACATGCTGCAAGCGTCTGTGTATGGGCTTCCGGAATTGCACAGGGATGAGATCAAAACAGCCAGGCTGATAGGCAACCCCGGCTGCTATCCCACATGTGCCATACTGGGGCTGGCTCCACTGGTAAAGCAGGGGCTAATTGACTTAAATTCCATCATCATTGACGCCAAATCCGGAGCAACAGGTGCGGGCAGGGAGCCGTCACAGGCCCTTCACTTTTGCGAAGTGGATGAAAACATAAAAGCGTACAAGGTGGCAACTCACCGCCACACCTCCGAGATAGAGCAGGAACTCAGCATACTGGCCCAAAGGGAGGTCGCGTTATCCTTTACCCCGCATCTTTTGCCTGTAAAACGGGGGATTTTGAGCACCATATACGCCAATCTGAAAAAATCGCTGACCTTTGGAGATGTTTACAGCCTGTACAGCGAGTTTTACGCCGGCGAGCCGTTTATAACCCTTCACCAGGAAGGGAGCCTTCCCGAGATAAAGCACGTCAACGGCTCAAACAACTGTCACATCGGGTTTGTGGTTGACAGGCGCACCAACCGGATAATAGTCGTGGCAGCAATAGATAACCTGATAAAAGGCGCAGGGGGACAAGCTGTGCAAAACATGAATATACTGTTTGATCTGGACGAGACCACCGGGCTGCGAAATCCTGGATGGTACCTCTAAAATAGGATATTTTAGGATAATCAAAATTTTCAGCCCAAATAAGAAGCCAATATATTTATAGAGAAAGCTTAGGGGAGAGGAGAACGATTATGGATACATTAATTCACAAGGCCAACATCTTAACCGAGGCCTTGCCTTATATACAGCAGCTCAGCGGCAAAACCGTTGTTATAAAGTACGGCGGAAATGCCATGATAAGCGACGACATAAGCCGTACCATCATGCAGGATATCACCCTTCTCAAATACGTGGGAGTAAACCCAATTGTGGTGCACGGCGGTGGGCCCGAGATCACCAAAATGCTTGAGGCTTTAAACATCCCATCGAAATTTTACAAGGGACTGCGCATTACAACAAAGGAAGCCATGGAAGTAGTGCAAATGGTACTGACGGGAAAGATCAACAAGGATATAGTATCCCAGCTCAATTTCCTGGGGGGCAAAGCCATAGGCCTGTGCGGGAAAGATGCTAACCTAATAGAAGTAGAGCCCATGGAACCCATAGATGGAGTAGACCTGGGCTATGTGGGGAAGATCAAAAATATAAACTGCAAAGTGCTGGAGATACTGGCAAGGGATGAGTACATCCCCGTAATTGCCCCCATAGGCGTAGGCCCTGACGGGCACAGCTACAATATAAACGCCGATACGGTAGCGGGAGAGGTGGCTGCGGCTCTAAAAGCCGAAAAGCTGATATTTCTCACCGACGTCGATGGGATAAGGAAAGACCCACAAGACCCCGAATCAGTCATATCGGTCATAACGGTAGAAGAGGTGTACGACCTGATAGACAAGGGTATAATCACCGGCGGCATGATACCAAAGGTAAAGGGGTGCATAAAGAGCATTGAGCGGGGCGTCAAACGCACTCACATAGTCAACGGCACCATCCCCCACCCTATCCTTCTTGAGATATTCACCGATAAAGGGATTGGCACCATGGTGACGCGGTAAAATTCAGAAATCCATCAAAAGCAGTCATTGCAATGACTGCTTTTTTGCTATATCCTATTTAGAGAAAAACTTAAGTGCCGTATTAATCTTAAACTTTTGCACATAGCCGGTACCAAATCGATTTGACGAAATGCTATTGTAATATCTTTACTTTGCTATTATAATTTAACTTAGCTATCTAATTCTAGATGTTGCAGTATCTCTCCACCAGCAATCCCTCATTTTAAACACGAAACGTGGAAACAGCCGAAGCAAACATTTAACTAAACCGTTGGTAGGCCATATTCCTAAAATCGTCTAGGATGGTAAACACAAATAAAAAAGTCAGATGAGGTGATATCATCATGTCTTTAAGTCCTGAATGGAGACACAGGATACTGAGCTGGAAAAACGAGCTCACCCGTCATTTCTACATACCCCTAGGTGAAGTTGAGTGGGAAGGGTTTACCACAAAGCAGCAGCTCACCTACAGGGAAGCGTTAAAAGGAAACTTTTCTCCCATGCCACAGGGTACAAGATGGGGTGCAAAGTGGGAATACGGTTGGTTCAGGAGCACTATAACCCTGCCAGATGAAGCAGCAGGCAAACGCATCGTGCTGAAAGTCGACGTTGGTGGAGAAAGCGCCATATATGTGAATGGCAAGAACGCAGGAGCAAAAGACAATGAACACCACGAGGTCACATTGACCATGAACGGGGTTCCGGGGCAACAGTATGAGATACTGGTAGAGGCTTATGCCGGTCACGGCCCCAGAGTAGCCAGCGTAGGCCCTACACCGCCGGGACGCATCACCGTTCCCGAACCCGGCCCTACCCAAGCTGTAGTGGGAAAGAGCACCTATGGCATCTGGGAGGAAGAGGTCTACCAGCTGTGGCTTGATGTGCAAACCCTGTTTGAGGTCCGCGAAAACCTGGATCCCAATTCATTGAGGGTGGCCGAAATCGACGCCGGCCTTAAAGACTTTACTTTAATAGTAGACTTTGAATTGCCATATGAGGAAATGATGAAAACCATTCGCGCCGGAAGGGAGCGTTTAAAACCCCTTTTAGAGTGCGTTAACGGCTCTACTGCTCCCATCATGTTTGCATTCGGGCATTCACACATAGATGTGGCCTGGCTGTGGCCGCTGGCCGAAACCGAGAGAAAATGTGCCCGTACCTTTGCAACCCAGCTGGCTTTAATGGAAGAATATCCGGAATACAAGTTCTTGCAGAGTCAGCCTCACCTTTACATGATGGTGAAGCAGCGCTATCCTGAGCTTTACGAAAGGATCAAGGAAGCCGTCAAAAGGGGTCAGTTCATCCCGGAAGGCGGAATGTGGGTTGAGGCCGACACCAACATATCCGGCGGCGAAAGCCTGATCAGGCAGTTCATACACGGGAAACGCTTTTTCAAAGAGGAGTTCGGCATAGACAGCCAGCTGTGCTGGCTCCCCGACGTATTTGGCTATTCAGCCGCTCTCCCTCAGATCATGAAAGGATGTGGCATCAAATATTTTTCTACCCAAAAGATATTCTGGGGCGCATACACCGGCGGTGAACCGTTCCCCTACAACACCTTCATATGGGAAGGAATAGATGGCTCTGAGATTTTGGTGCACCTGCACAACGACTACAACTCCCATACCAACCCGGCTACGCTGATTCAGCGCTGGAACGAGCGCGTCCAGAAGGATGGGATATCCACGCGCCTGCTTCCATTCGGCCATGGAGATGGCGGCGGTGGCCCAACGCGCGACCACCTGGAATACTTAAGGCGGTGCAAGGACCTGGAAGGAGTACCCAGGACAAAGATATGCCACCCATTGGAATTCTTCCACGACCTTGAAAAGCGAGGGTTCCCCGAAAACAGGTATGTGGGTGAACTTTACTTCCAGGCACACCGCGGCACTTACACTTCCCAAGCCAGGACCAAGAGAGGCAACCGCAAGAGCGAAATAGCCCTCAGGGAAGCTGAGATATGGGGAGCAACCGCCAGAGCGCTTAAAGGATACGCCTTCCCGCTTCAAACCGTGGACCAGGCATGGAAGACCGTGCTGCTCAACCAGTTCCACGACATCTTGCCGGGTTCATCCATCCAAAGGGTATATGAGGAAGCCGAAGCAGATTATGAAAGGGTAATCTCCACCGCCAAAAAGATAGCAGAAGAGGCCGCTTCCAGCCTGTTGGAACGAGCATCGGAAAAGGCAATTACGGTATTCAATTCCCTCTCATGGAATAGGACTGCCATAGTGCCACTGCCCAAGGAATTTAAAGGCGCTGTGCTGGCCGACGGGCAGCCCTTGCCGGTTCAGCAATCTGACGATGGCCTGCTAGCCGAGGTCGAAGTGCCCTCCTGCGGATGGATTACCCTGTATCCCGGAAATGGGAAGGCAATCGAAAGTGCCCTCAAGGTTACCCCGCATTCGATGGAGAACGAGTTTTTGCGCATAGAGTTCAACGATAAAGGCGAAATAGTGAGCATATTTGATAAAGAGGCTGACCGCGAGCTTGCCGCCGGGCCTTGTAACAGTTTCAAGATGTACAAGGACGTTCCCAGCCACTGGGATGCATGGGATATCGACAGCATGTATAGCTTAACGCCGGTTGAGCTGAATGAGCCCGCTTCGTTTGAGGTGGTATCCCAAGGCCCTCTGATGGCCATTCTCAGGGTCAAAAGGAAGTTGCACAATTCCCTCATGACCCAGGACATCATCTTGCGGCGCAACAGCAGGCGTGTGGACTTTGTGACCACAATTGACTGGCAGGAATCCCACAAGCTGCTGAAAGTGGCCTTTCCGGTAAATATTCATACAAACGAGGGCGTACACGAAATACAGTTTGGCCACTTGAAACGCCCCAACCACAAATCGCGGCCGTTTGATGCTGACCGATTTGAGGTGTGCAACCATAAATGGACGGCCCTTATGGAAGAAAACCGTGGGTTTGCAGTGTTAAACGACTGCAAATACGGAGTAAACACCCTAGGCAACAGCATCAACCTGACGCTCCTTAGGGCACCGCTGGCACCCGACATGAACGCCGACAAGGGCATCCAGCACTTTACCTATTCGTTCTATGCATGGAACGGTAGCTTTGCGAAAAGCGACGTAATCCGCGAGGCATATGACCTCAACTGTCCTGTGATGGTGGTCAACGGCGCCGCTGAAAAGTCTGCTTCGCTATTCTCGCTGGACGCCGCCAATATAATCCTTGAAACCGTTAAGGTGCCCGAAGATGGCTCAAATGATATAATACTGCGGCTGTACGAATCCAAACGCACGGCCACGCGTTGCACCCTGTCGGTAGCATTCCCCATTGCAGGAGCCGAACAAACCGACATGCTCGAAAATACCGAAAAAGAGCTGGTAGTCCGGGACAACAATATAGAACTGGACTTCAGGCCCTTTGAAATCAAAACCGTACGCTTAAAGGTGTCCAAAGCGGAGCAATGACGAATGTATAAAGCGGGATATGAACTGTCCGGTTTTTCGCAATACAAAGTATTAAAAACATATATAGGGCGGTTTATAAAACAGCACCACCGTTAATCAGACAAAAAGAGAGGGGACATGAGCTGTTTAGAATCCCCTCTCTTTTTATGCAAATTTTCCCGAGCTTATATATCACCCTGTCAGACAGGCTGCACTATGCGTGTTTAATGGCCCCTGTTGGACAGCTGTCCATGGCTTCCTGCACGTCCTGTTCCAGCTCGGCCGGTACATCGGTGGCTATGGCTTCTGCCTTATCATCGGCATTCCAGTGGAATACCTCCCCACATGTGCTGATACACAGCCCACAGCTTATACAAAGGTCCTGATCAACGGTTACCTTCAACTTCATTCCTCCTCTTCATCATTTTGTTGAAATTCCCTATATATTTTTCCCATAAGTCCCTATTTTGATTTATACTTTTTAAAGGCGGCGGGTGTCCATATATATTTAAAATATATATACTTAAAATACAGATCAACGGATTATATTTTTAACTGTTGTTATTCTGTGATAATGTCATATTGAAATTATTCTGATATAATGTCATACATGAGAGAGGAGATATTCAACATGACACAAAAAGAAATGA
>NZ_FOXR01000054.1:0-8389 GCF_900115765.1 Caldicoprobacter faecalis
TCCCTACTGATAGTACTAGGAGCCCTAGCCAACTGTTTTGCTATGTAACGGATGCTTTTGCCTTCTTTAAGCAGAGCAGCAATTTTTCCTCTTTCGTAAGCATTTAGGTATTTAAAAGAGCAACGTTTTGTGGTACAATTGTAATTAGTCATAGTGAACTTCCTGTATGATTAGTTTGTTTTGGATATCTATATCATACAGGAGGATTTTTTACTATGGTCTTATTATTTTTTTGGTGTTGCATTTAATTTTACAACGAACCATAAATAAATATCTTAGGTTTTGAGCAAATTTTGAGGTGATTTAACAAAAAAAGTATGGTAAAATAATTCTGAATGCCATAAGTTAAAGTATAATTTCAAAGAAGGGGTGATACATAGTTGAACGTAATTCTGGACAAGTTAAAGGAGGTACTACACACTGTTCTACCCATTACAGCAATAGTTCTCATATTGCATTTTACATTGACGCCGCTGGAAACGCATCTGATTTTAAAGTTTCTCGTTGGTACATTACTCATCATCATAGGCTTATCGGTATTTCTACTTGGAGTTGATGTAGGAATTACTCCCATTGGCACTGCCATAGGGTCGGCCATTATAAAGACGAACAAAATATTGGTGGTAATTAGTGTAGGTTTCGTGCTTGGTTTTTTCATTTCTGCTGCCGAACCTGATCTGCATATACTAGCAAGGCAGGTGGATATGGTTACATCCGGTCAAGTTTCAAAGATGGGGATAGTTGTGGCCGTTTCGATTGGCCTTGGGATCATGATTGCTCTTGGCTTTGCAAGAATAGTATATAACGTTTCCCTGCGAACTGTATTTACTGTGATGTATGGGATAGTCTTTATATTGGCTTTATTTTCATCTCCTGCATTTTTGGCCATATCGTTTGACGCCTGCGGTGCTGCCACCGGCGCTTTAGCCGTTCCTTTCATCTTGGCGCTTGCAATGGGCGTTTCGATGCCAAAAAAGGACAGCAAAGCCTCCGAACGGGACAGTTTTGGATTGGTGTGTATTGCGGCCATAGGCGCTATATTGGGAGTTTTAATTATGGATATAGCTTCGAATGCAGGCGAGATAACGGGTGCACTAGAGGCTAATGCCCTGGCGTCTGAGTCTATTATAGATCCCTTTATTGAGGAGCTACCCAAAGTTACCCGTGATGTGTTTTTGGCATTGTTGCCTATATTGCTTACCCTGTTCATATTTCAAATATTTTCATCCGGCTTTTCAAGGAGAGCCTTTAGGAAGGTATTGATGGGGCTTTTATTCGCCTTTGTAGGGCTGGTGCTGTTTATGGACGGCGTCAATGCCGGTTTTATGGACGTAGGAAGTATTGTGGGATATAGGGTTGCCATGCTGGATAACAAAGCGTATATCCTGATAATCGGTTTCATACTGGGATTTGTTACTGTACTGGCCGAGCCGGCCGTACACGTTTTGATGCACCAGATTGAAGATGCTACCAGCGGCTACATTAAGAGAAGTCTAGTAATGGTTGCCCTTTCATTAGGAATCGGAGTTGCGGTGGCCTTATCGGTGTTGAGGATACTGGTTCCTGGCATTCAACTCTGGCATTATTTATTGCCTTCTTATATAATAGCAATAGCACTTATGTATTTCGTTCCGGAACTTTTTATCGGTATTGCTTTCGATTCGGGCAGCGTAGCTTCAGGACCCATGACCGCCACCTTTATGTTGGCCTTTATACAGGGGGCTGCCGAAGCGGTAGAAGGCGCTAATGTACTGGTGGATGGATTTGGAATGATTGCGATGGTGGCATCCATGCCGCTTATTGCTTTGCAGATATTAGGACTTGTATATAAAGTGAAATCCCGGAAGGAGGCATAAACATTCATGACAGTTTGTTCCAATGCCACGGGTTTTGGATTGATATGCGTCATAGTGAATTTCGGCGTGGGCAGCAAGGTGTTGCAAACAGCAAAAAAACATGGTATGACAGGAGGGACGGTATTTTTAGGAAGAGGTACCGTTAAAAGCCATGTACTGGAACTTTTGGGCATAACCGATGAGCGTAAAGAGATAGTAGTAATGGCTGCTGATAGAAAAACTGCGGATGAAGTGGCAGAATTCCTAAATGAGCATTTTCATTTTGAAAAGCCGCACCATGGCATAGCCTTTACTATGCCGGTTTGTGATATAATAGGGTCAACTGTCTATAAGCATGATGAAATTCACATGGAGGGGAGCGAAGACAAGGTGTCTTACAATCTAGTGGTTACGATTGTAGATAGGGGTAAAGGAGAGGAGGTGGTGGAGGCTTCCAGAAAGGCTGGAGCCAAGGGCGCCACTATAGTGAACGCAAGGGGTGCGGGCATTCACGAGACCAGTAAGGTCTTTGCCATGGAAATCGAGCCAGAAAAGGAAATGGTGCTTATCCTGGCAAAGAGCGATATTGCCGAAGCGGTTGTCTCGTCCATAAGAGAACATCTCGAGATAGATCAGCCCGGCAAAGGCATAATTTTTGTACAAAGCGTAAACAAGACCTATGGCTTGCATGAATGATTCTTTTTTTAGATGATAGGTTGAAGAGGTAGGCCTTTATATCACAATTATTGTGACAATAAAGGCCTACTTGTATTATTGGATACAGAGCTTTGCTGAAAATAACTTATTAAGTTAGGTCCAAATGATTTTTATGCCAAAATCAGGGAAGCATGTTGCAGAAAAGGGCGTTTATATGCAAAAGGAGTATATGATAAATTTTGATGTTACTGTATCTTTATCCCATTTTGTGATAAACTTAATAGGTGGAGAAGGAGGTGTCATCAAGTGGGTGAGATCCTTTCGGTTTACCTGATGCCTCATCCTCCCATTATTATTCCGGAGGTTGGCAAAGGTGAAGAGAGAAAGGCGCAAAGCACGCTAGAGGCCATGGAAGCATGCGCCAAGCATATAGAGGAAAAGAAGCCCCATACCATAATACTCATCACTCCTCACGGACCGATGTTTCGCGATGCCATAGCTGTCATGGCTGTACCGCGTCTGACAGGGAATTTCGCAAGGTTTGGCGCTGCAGGCGTGAAGATGTCTTTTGAAAACGATGTTGAGCTAGCCAGGGCCATTGTCGATAGCGCTGAGCGTTCAAATATATCCTGTATAGGGATTGACGGCAATATGGCATCCGAATACGGCATATCGACGGCCATGGACTGGGGCGCCCTGGTGCCCTTATATTTCGTGATTAAGCAGTATAGCGACTTTAAGCTGGTGCATATCACATATGCGCCCTTATCGTATGAGAAGTTGTATGCCTTTGGGAAAGTTATTCAAGAAGTTGTACATGCCTGCCAAAGGGATGTGAGCGTGATTGCCAGCGGCGACCTATCCCATCGGTTGAGCCAGGACGGGCCTTATGGCTTTAATCCAATGGGACCTAAGCTGGATAAGCAGATAATATCGCTTATTGAGAACGGCGATGTTGAGGGGTTCTTCAATTTAGATCCCGTAATGGTTGAAGAAGGTGGCGAGTGCGGCCTTCGTTCCATCATTATAGCCTTAGGAACGCTGGATGGCTATGAGTTGTATCCCAGGGTTTTATCCTATGAGGGGCCCTTTGGAGTGGGATACGGTGTGGCCATATTGGAAAAGGGCGAATTGAATTCCGCACGGCTTCTTGTGAACAGGCTATTTGAGAAAAAGCATCAGCGGATGCAAAAGGTGCGTCAAAACGAAGACCCTTATGTCCGTCTGGCCAGGCGTTCACTTGAATCATATATACGTACCGGCAAGGTAATCGAACCGGATGATGACCTTCCCAGAGAAATGTTGGACAATAGAGCTGGAGTTTTTGTTTCCATAAAAAAGGATGGACAGCTGCGCGGATGTATTGGCACCATCGAGGCTACCCGAAGGAATATCGCAGAGGAGATCATCTATAATGCTATAAGCGCTGGGGTACACGATCCGCGGTTCATCCCTGTGGATGAGAGTGAGCTGGAGGATTTGGTGTATTCGGTTGACGTCTTAAAGAAACCAGAGCCCGTCAACTCCATAGATGAGCTTGATGCAAAGAGATATGGAGTAATAGTTAGGAGCGGACATAAATCGGGGTTGCTATTGCCTGACCTAGAAGGGGTTGATACGCCTCAGCAGCAGATTGAAATTGCGCTGCGGAAGGCAGGAATACGTCCCGACGAAAGCTACACTATAGAGCGTTTTGAGGTGGAACGCCACAAATAAGATGTAACGATGCGGCTGTCACTAAAAGCCTTAGAAGGTGTAAGGAATATGAGGGAAGCGCTGTTTTATACCATGGAAGGGGACAAGATAAGATGCAATCTTTGCCCCCATGAATGCCTGATTCCGGAAGGGAAAAGCGGCCTTTGCAGGCAAAGGAAGCATGTAAACGGCACGCTGATAGCGGAAGGGTATGCAATGGTCTCTTCAATAGCCATGGATCCTATAGAGAAGAAACCTTTATATCATTTTTATCCGGGCAGCTTCATACTTTCAGTAGGTGGATTGTGGTGCAATCTTCGCTGTTCCTTCTGTCAAAACTGGCATATTGCCCATAGGGAGCAACCTACCGTATTTGTAGCTCCTGATAAATTGGTTGAAATGGCAATTGAACATAATAGCATAGGTATCGCTTTTACTTATAACGAACCAATTATCTGGTACGAATACATCCTGGATACGGCGCAGCTTTGCAAACAGAAGGATTTGAAGGTAGTATTGGTTACCAATGGCTTCGTCCAAGTTGAGCCTCTAAAGGATTTACTGCTGTATGTCGATGCTTTTAATATAGATGTCAAGGCGTTTAACGAACAGTTTTACAGGAAAATCTGCGGGGGTAACCTGTCTGCAGTTAAAAGAGTGGTGGAGCAGGCTGCCGGGAAGGCCCACGTTGAAATAACCACCCTGATCATCGGGGGGCTCAATGACGACAAAGAGGAAATAAGAGAGCTGGCGCGCTGGCTCAGTGGGATTGATAAAAACATTCCGCTGCACCTTTCCCGGTATTATCCTAACTATCGTATGCAGCTTCCACCTACCCCTGTCACTACTCTTTATGAGCTGAGAGATGTGGCCAGAGAATATCTCAACTTTGTCTATATAGGTAATGTGATAGGAGCAGATAACAACACCTATTGTCCTGAATGTGGGCAGAAGATAGTCGACCGTGGATACGTGATAAGGGTAATGGGATTGAAGGACAAAAGATGCATCAATTGTGGAATAGCCATTCCGATTGTCATGTGAATGCTGCTTTACGGAGAACGTCATAAAGATTGTTGATGGTTCTTTTAAAAGCCATAGCGGTTGGTATATAATAATATTAGCTGGAATGGTGCGTCTGTTTTGGAGGTTAGAGTGGGTATTGTTGTATGGAAACGGCATAAGTTGCAAGGGGTGGAAATATGTGGGCCTGGCTTTCAAACATCATCTCCTATATGAAACCGTACTTTCAATTTCCCGATATCATACGTCACATCGTGGATGTAGCCATTGTAGCATATGCTCTATATAAGTTAATGCTGCTTATACGTGAGACGCGAGCAGAGCAGGTTTTAAAGGGACTAGCAATATTATTGTTTGCTACCTGGGTGAGCAATATTCTAAATCTCAATACAGTACACATGATTCTCCGCAACACTGCACAGCTGGGCGTCATCGCTTTGCTGATCGTCTTTCAACCTGAATTGAGAAGGGCTTTGGAGCAGATAGGTAGAGGAAGGATATTTGACAAGGTGATGTTTACCCAAAACGATGAGGATGTCACCGAGGTCATAGAGAATATAGTGGGAGCTGTTCAAAATCTATCATCTAGCCGTACTGGTGCGTTGATCGTTATCGAAAGGAAGACAGGCCTAAATGATGTGGTGGAGACGGGAGTGCGTTTGGATGCCAGGCTGACGAGGGAACTGCTGGAAAATATCTTTGTGCCCAACACACCCCTGCACGACGGTGCCGTTATAGTAAGGGAATCGCGTATAGTAGCTGCGGGCTGTTTTTTGCCGCTTACCGAAAACCCAAATTTGAGCAAACAGCTGGGTACGCGCCATAGGGCGGCGTTGGGCATTTCTGAAGCATCCGATGCATTGGCTATAATCGTCTCAGAAGAAACGGGTATTGTTTCAATTGCCAGCGATGGAAAGCTGACCCGGTATCTGGACGCTGAAGGACTGCGCAGTATTCTAGAGAAGATATATATAAAAGATAAAGAATTAAAACCCTTTAGTTTGATAAAGCGGAGGTCAAAGGATGCATAGCAAACTCGGCAAGAACTTTGCTTTGAAGCTCATTTCAGTCATCATCGCCATCATACTGTGGCTTATAGCGATAAGGGAGCAAAACCCTGAAATTTCCAGAAGCTATGATAATGTTCCAGTTAAAATAGTAAATGAGGATAAATTCAAGGAAAAAGGGCTTACATTGGTGTATGATATACCCAGTGAAGTGAGCATTTCGGTGAAAGGGCGTACGCGGGATCTGGAAAAAATAGATATCGAACAGTTGGAAGGCGCGATTGACCTTTCTGAGATTAACGAGCCAGGGGAATACAGGCTGTTTGTGGATATTAAGGGGTTGCCTTCGGGGGTTACTTTGAGGCGCAAGCCCGAAATCATCGTTAAAACTGATTATTTGGTACACAAAGATGTTGTTGTAACGCCCGATGTCATTGTAAAAGAAGCTAAAGGATATCTAGCGTTTCCTTACAGGTTGAAGCCTTCTAATACTGTAAGAGTATCAGGGCCTGAGAATCTTATCAAACGGATATATAGGGCTACGGTGTCCTTAGAGATTTCCGATGTATCTTCTACTGTCGAATACTCGTTGCCGGTTTTGTTGCTGGATGAGGATGGGCGAATGATCGAATCAAAATACATTAATATCAATCCACGGTATGTAATAATTACGGTGCCGGTTTATCCCTTAAAAGTCTTGCCAGTAAAGCCGAATATCGCTGGTGTACCCAACGAGAATTATGAGATTGAGGGCATAGAAGTTTATCCACAAGAGGTAACTGTCAGCGGGGATAAATCTATTCTGGACAAGATGGATTCTATAGGAACTCAGGTGATGGATATAGAAGGTGCTACTGCTGATGTGAAGCAGACTTTAAAGCTTCAAAAATACGAAGGTGTCACTATAGCACCTTCCAGTCCAAACGAAGTGGAGGTTGTGGTGAGAATTAGGGAGAAAAACATACAGCGAAGCTTAACCATTAATAACATTGAAGTGATCAACGTGCCAGAGGATAGCGAGGTTGAACTGGAACCCACCAGCGCTGAAATAGTCCTTGGCGGGCCAGCGACCATAATAAATAGCGTGGACGAAAATAGTATAAAAGCATATGTAGACCTTGCCAATATCTCTCGAGGAGAACACAGGTTAAAAATCATGGCGGATATACCTCCAGGGACTGAATTGATAGAGATCAAGCCTGCTGAGGTGACGGTTAATGTGAAATAAAGCCACCTTCCTGCAGGTGGCTTTTGTTAAAAGAATTTGCGTATCCCTGTTTCAATTTCGAACTTGGCACGCAACAGCACCTGGTTTATTTCCTCTGCCTTGACCGGCTTGAGGATGTAATCATATGCGCCTACCCTCATGGCCTGACGGAGATACTCAAAATTGTCGTAATTGCTAACGATTACGTATTTGATGTCGGGCCATCTTTTTTTAGCGGTTTCTATAAAGGTTATGCCATCCATTTTAGGCATGCGTATTTCAGTAAAGATAACATGAGGCGATACATGTGGCAATAAGGCCAATGCCTCTTCGCCATTATTGGCTTCGCCCACCAGTTCAAAATCGTTCTCTACCCATTTGATTTTGCTGTCGATATCCCTTCGTGCTTCATAACTGCTGTCCACCATCATAACGCGCAACACCATAGCCTTCATCCTTTCTGTCGTTTAGTAGTAACCATGCCAGTCCAATTATAGCATTTATATATCGAGTTGAAAATCCAGTTTTATAATTTCTTTATAGATAAGAAGCAGGACTTTTGTCCTGCTTCTTTGCATCACAAAGATAATAGATGTTGATTTGTTCACATATTTTTCAAAGTACCATTAAGTGTTGTTCAGCTTTGAAGAATATAATACCCATTGAAAGGGGTAGAAGGGAGGTTTAACAAGGGGATGAATGATAGAAATTCGGTGAATTATGTTTTCAAACGCGCCGAAAAGAAATACCTGCTGAGCCGAGATAAATACATATCGTTGCTTGAGCGCATTAAAGAATATTTTGAACCTGATGTCAATAGCGGATTTAAATTGACCCATTTTTAACAGATAAAATTTGACCCACCCTGGCTTTTTTAAAAACTAGACGCTATTACGCGGGCTAGCATATAGCCCGGTTTTTAGCCTGTCCTTTAGGCGGTAGCTGTTGCCCCTTATGTTGATTAT